>JAAAOL010000367.1 GCA_009908885.1 Bacteroidota bacterium
CGTTCGAACTCGCGACCGAAGACGTCGACCTGCGCGGTGTATCGCAGCCCGTGCTCGTCCTCGACGGTAATCCCCTCGGACCGCAACTTCCGCTGCACCTGGCGGCCTTCCGGACTCGTGATCTTCGACACCCACCCCCGCCGATCCCGCTCGAAGCGCCACGTGTGCCCCCGGGGCGTCGTTACGCGGCTCAGCTGGGTCTCGTCGTCGTAGCCGAGGTCATACTCGTGCTCGAAGGGATCGATGACGGTCTCGGCCAGCCCCATGTCCGAATACTGGATCACGGCCAGGCGGCTCTCCCCGTCGATCTGGGTGAGGACGTGCTCCTCCACGTGCTGATGGGTGACCAGGTCGCCCCGCTCGCTCGTGAAGCCGATGAGGTGATGACCTTCGTCGTAGTGATAGAATTCTTCTTCGGCCAGCGGGCCCGTGCGCATTAGCACCAGCTCCTGACTCAGCGTGCGATATAGCGTCTGCTGCCCCAGCGCGTCGATGACGCGGCACGTCTGGCGGTGGTCATCGTAGCTCAGCCCCCGCTGGAGCGCCCCGTCGCCATGCCAGAGCGTCAGACACCGGCCCTCGTCGTCGTACTGCGCATACTGCGTACCGCCCAGCCGGTTGGTGCGGGCCACCATCAGGTGGTCGTCATACTCGTACGCCGTCTCCCGGCCCGCGGCATCCTGCACCGTGACCAGGTCGCCGTGCCGGTCGTACCGGAAGGCGCGGACGCGTCGCGTTTCCCGCCCGTCGGGTCCGGCCACGTGGATCGCCGCCACGCGTCCCCCGGCGTAGTCGAAGTCGATGCGCCGCCCGGCGGAGTCCGCCAGCGTCGAGAGCCGCGCCCCGCGATAGGCACACTGGATGTGATTGCCGAGGGCATCCTCGATACGGTCGACGGGAAGATGCCCGCGCCCCGAGCGCTGTTTGGAAAAGACGAACTGCCGATGAGGGGAGACGACGACGACGTACTCATCGGGGTGGTGCTGAAGCACGAGCCCCGATTTCGGATGCTGCACCTGCATGCCCACGTCGATGGGCTTGAAATACGTTTCGCGCCCTGATGGCCCGTTGAACGCGACGTGATCCCGCACCACTCGCAGGCGAACGTCGAGGTTGAAGGTCCACCCGACGCCGAAGAGATGGTCTTCGTCGTGGTCGCTGCGATAGGTCCTGGACAGCACGAGCGGGACGTAGCCGGGCAGACGGAGATCGACCACGTGCAGGCGAGTGTGTCCTGACGCGATGTCAACCCGAAGCGACATGGTGCGGATAGCTGGTCTGCGCGTGCCAGGAGGACGCTGCCCGAGCGGCTTCTGGCTACTTGACGATCACGGTGGGGACACCCATGACGATGGGATTGGGCACCATCGGGGGCACGACGGCCCCGGGCTCCATAACTTTGTCGGTGACGCGAGCCGCAGGCGGCCCGCCGATGAGGACCGTGATCGATCCAGGCGGCGCCGTGATGCCCGGCCCGTGCGGCGTTCCCGGCCCCGCGGGCGGCGGCGCGTTGGGCACGGAGCAGGTGTGCTGATCCGTGACGCGCCAGGCCGGCATGTTGCCGATCAGCACCCTCGGGCAGCCTTTCCCGAGGATCGGTGGGCCGTGCATCAGATTTTTGGTTATGGTGGCTGCTGGAAACGGCATCGCCCCAATCCCTCCGGATTAATCTCTCTGCAGTGCTCGTGAGATGTGCGTCATCAGTTGATCTTGACGATCTTGCCCTTCATAAGGCTGGCGCCAGAGGCTTTGGAGTTGACCACCTTCCCTTCGGTCTTATTCATGACCTTGGCCTTCGAGTTCACCTTCGTGGCTTTGATGTTCACGCCTATCTTCCCTTCGACGTCCACGTTCTTCTTCTTGCACACGATGCCGACATGCTTTTCGGCGTTCACCTCCACCTTCTCCGTGGCATCCACGTTGATGTTTTTCCCCTTGATGAGGATGGTCCCGTTTTCGCGTAGCTCGATGGAGGACTTGCCGCACGTCAGCAAAATCTTCTCGCCCGCCTCGATGGTGATTTCTTTTTTGGCCTTGAACGTGCCAGACTCTTCCTCGGCCTCGATGTTGACGTTCTTCTTGGCCGTCTCGTTGATGTCTTTCTTCTCGGACGTGATGTTAACGTCGCCCTTCTTGGCGATGTAGTGGGCGTTTTCCTGAGCGTGCGCCTTGATGTCGCCCTTTGCGACGTCCTCCAGATTCGACACGTCGCCCGCGACGAGTTTCACCCCGCCTTTCTCGGTACGGCCCAGCACGTCGTTCTTGTACGTGCGCATGTTGATGCCGCCCTCCTTGACGAAGATGTTCGTCCCGCCCTTGTTCGTCGCGATGCGGATGCCCGTCTTCGCTCCGACGTCCACGCCGTCGCTCGTGAAGAGGTCGATGCCCTCGGCGGTGTAGGCCAGCAGGCTCGCTTCGGAGTGCATCCCGATCCCGTCTTTGCCCTCGATGTAGACGCTCGGGTTGTTTAGCCCCTCCTTCCACTCGTCGTACGCGGCTTTCAGTTCCCCCTTGAGCGCCTTGAGGTCTTTGCGCTTGAACTTCTTGCCCACGGCCGCAGCGATGGCGTCCAGGAGCAGTTCGATGTTCTCGACGTTGTCCTTGAACGTGGGAATCTGCGGAACGAACTCCTCCCCCGCATTGATGATAATCCCCTGCTTACCGTGGACCTCGGCACTGTTGTCCGTCGCCAGGCTGATGCCCTTGAGCAGGTCGTACGGAGGGTCCTGGATCACCGGCGCACCGAGTTGTGCGATGCTGTTCTGGTTGGGCGTGAAAATGCGAATGCCGTGCTTTTCCTCCTCGTCCTCCAGGATCACCTGGTTGTTGGTGAACGTGCGGATGATGTTGGTCCGCTCGGTGGTGCTGACGGGGTCCGTCTTGACCGGGGCGGGCGTGTGGTTCCACGGCGTGGGCATGGTGGAGAGGCCGATGGGCTGGTCGGGATCGCCCTCCTGATACGCCACCACCATGCGGGTGCCCGCATGATTGGGAAAGTGCATGCCGTAGTCCGGCCCGCTGTACGGCTGGGCCATCGTGACCGGCTGGGACGCCTTGCCGAGGTCGGCCTTGTCGGCGTCCGGACCGCCGGATTCCTCGCGCTGGTCGAACGGCAGGCGCACCCGGTACCGCCCTTCTTTGTCGATGAACGGCGGATCTTCGGCGCCGCCCTCGCTCTCGACGCTGGCGGTGATGATGCCCGGGATCTGCGGCTTGGGCGTATTGCGCGGCGGGCGGTACTGCACGCCCTCGGGGATGCAGGTAAACGTATTTCCGTAGCCCATCTCGTCCAGCGCTCCGAGCCCTGGAATGTGGCCGCGCTGGGCGCCCTCGTGCTCCACGCGCGTGACCAGGTATTGCTGGTTAAGGTCGCCCCGGTAGTGATCCTTGAGCCCGTAGCGCCACCCCGCCTGTACGCCGGGCGAGTTGCTCTGGCCGTGCATCACGTTCTGCTGGGCCTTGAACTGCTCCTGCCGCACCTGCGCGATGCGCTTGATGTGCCCGCGCCGGTCGTCGTCGTGCTGCTGGACCGGGTCTTCGCTCGCGATGGCCTTGTCGAACGAGTTCTCCCGCGCCCCCCGGTAGAACGGACCGTGTTCGTAGTACGTCCCTTCCACCGGCCCCTTGGTCTCACCCGCCGAGGTCGCCACCGCCTTCAGGTCCGTGTGGTCGTAATCGCTCACCTGCACCCCGCCCGTGACCACCTGCTGCCGCACGTTGAAGTGCGTCACCCGCTCGGTCTCGGACATCATCGCGCCGGTGTCCGGCTTGTAGATCAACCCATCCTGGTAATGCGCCTCGCCGTCATAGATGGTCTCGTCCTCGAAGCTGCGATCGTCCATGATCCGGAGGATCTCCCCCTCCATCGGCTCGGTGGCGTCCGGGCTGGACGTCTGCATCGAGAACGCGTAGTAGATGCCCTCGTACTCCATCAGTCGCTGGATGAAGTTGAGGTCCGTCTCCTTGTACTGGATGCAATGCTCGCGCTTGTGGTAGTCGGCCTTGAGATCGAGCGTGAAGTCCTTCTTCTCCTGCAGGCCGTTGTCCTCCAGCACCTTCGTGATGATCTCCGGCACGGACATGTTCGGGAAGACGCGGCTGCGGTGGTTGCAGGACAGCTTCCACAGGCGCGGCACGAGCGTGGCCCGGTAGTGCGTCCACTCGTTGGCCTGGTGCAGTTGCTCCAGGTCGATGATGAGGCCGTAGTACCACTTGGCATGGTCGCCCCGGCGGAGCTTGAGGGCGGCCTCCTTGCCGACGACGTCCTCGAAGATGACTTCCGGGTTTTCGCACACCAGCTTCAGGTGGAACCGGTAGAGGCCCGAGATCGCCTCTTCCCCTTCGAAGTTCGCCACGTACAGCGGCGTCTTGCCGCTGGCGCCTTCGATGGGCGTGGCCGTCCACAGTTCGAAATCCAGGTTCTCCGTGATGACAGTCTCTTGCGGCATGATCGTCGGGCGGTCAGGGTCGAAGAGTCAATACGAAGCGGCCTCTCGCTTCATGGTTGAATGCGAGAAAACGGGCGCGCGGAGAACGTGGACGACGCAGGGGGCGCCTACGCGTCGAAGTCGTAGGTGAAGTTGCCCTCCTCGTCCAGGCCGAGGGTCAGGCTCGAAGGCATCTCGTCCTCCGCCATGCGCCCGATGAGGGCCTTGGAGGCCTGCGGCAGCACGTTTTTGTCGATGATGAAGTCGATGTTGCGCGCGCCCAAGTCCACCTGCGTGCAGCGCTCGGCGACCCGATCGACCACCTCCTCCTCGTAGGTAAACCGGATGCCGTGCGCCTCGCGGAGCCGCTTGTCGATCTGGTTCAGCTTGATCTCCACGATCTGGCGCATCGGCTCGCGCGTGAGCGGATAGAAGGGCACCACCTTCATCCGAGCCAGCAGCGCGGGCTGGAAGTGCTCAGCGAGCGTGTCGTGGATGGCCTCGCGGAGCTGATCCGGGGACGGCCGGTCCTCGTCCATCCCCATGTAGGTGATGGTCTCGGAGGCCAGGTTCGAGGTCATCATGATGATGGTGTTCTTAAAGTCGATCTCACGCCCTTCGCCATCGCGCATGAAGCCTTTGTCGAACACCTGATAGAACAGGTTCATCACGTCGCGGTGCGCCTTCTCGACCTCGTCCAGCAGGACGACCGAGTAGGGCCGCTGGCGCACGGCTTCGGTCAGGATGCCGCCCTCGCCGTAGCCCACGTAGCCCGGAGGCGAGCCCTTCAGCTGGGAGACCGTGTGTTTCTCCTGGTATTCGCTCATGTTGATGGTCGTCAGGAAGCGCTGCCCGCCGAAGAGGCGTCGCGCGAGCATCCGCGCCGTCTCGGTCTTGCCGACACCGCTCGGGCCGACGAACAGGAACACGGCGATGGGGGCCTCGGGATTACGCATGCCCGCCTTGGACGACCGGATGGAGTCGGCCACGAGGCCGATGGCTTCATCCTGTCCGATGATGTCTTCTTGCAGACGCTCCTCCAGCTTGAGCAGCACCGTGGCCTCGTCCTTCTCCATGCTGCCCGCCGGGATGCCCGTCCAGTCAGAGACGACCTGAGCCGTCACGGCGGCATTCACCTCGGCGAAGACGAGCGGGTCGTCGTCCTGCAGTTCGGCCAGCTCTTGCTTCAGCGCGGCCAGCTCGGCCTTGATAGCCTCTGGATCATCGGGCGCGCCGTCGCCGGACGGCGGATCGGCCATGGCCTCACCAGCGGCGTCCCCCTCGGTCGCGGCGACCTCTTCCGTCGCCACAGCCTCGCCTTCGCCGTTGACTAGCTCGGGCGCGGCCTGCCCGTTCTCGCCCAGCTGCTGGCGCAACGCCACGATCTGGCGCACGAGGTCTTTCTCCTTCTCCCAGCGCTCGGTGATCGCGGCCACCTTCTCCTCCAGCTCGTCCCGCTCCGCGTGGAGCTCCTCCAGGGTGGACGAGTCTTTGCGCACGCCGGTCTTGAGGTCGCGCTCGATCGAACGAATCTCGATGTTGAGATAGTCGAGGCGGCGCTCGGCGTCGTCCAGGGCGGGCGGCTTGGCTGACTGCGACATGCGTACGCGGGCCGAGGCCGTGTCGATCAGGTCCACCGCCTTGTCCGGCAGCTGGCGCCCGGCGATGTAGCGGGCGGCGAACTCGGCCGAGGTGCGCGCCGCCTCGTCGGAGATCGGAATGCCGTGGTGGTCTTCGTAGGCGCTCTTGATGCCGCGCAGCATGATGACCGCGTTTTCGATGTCCGGCTCGTCGATCTTGACCATCTGGAAGCGGCGTTCCAGAGCCGGGTCTTTCTCGATGTATTTCTTGTACTCGGTCCACGTCGTCGCGGCGATGGTGCGTAGCTCACCGCGCGCCAGGGCAGGCTTCAGCATGTTGGCCGCGTCGCTCGTCCCGGCGGCCCCGCCCGCGCCGATGAGGGTGTGCGCCTCGTCGATGAACGTGATGGTCGGCTTGGGCGCCTGCTGCACCGCTTCGATGACGGCCTTGAGGCGCTTCTCGAACTCGCCCTTCACGCCTGCACCGGCCTGGAGGAGCCCCAGG
>JAAAOL010000262.1 GCA_009908885.1 Bacteroidota bacterium
CCATGACGACCTCTACGCGCTCGATCCTCTCGCCCGTCTTTGCCCTCATCTTCGCCATGACCCTGCTCATGGGCGGATGCGCCACCAGCCTCACCGGACCCGACGCCGTCCCCAGCGACGACGAAACCGTCCAGGCCCGCCCCTTCACCCCCGAGCAGGCTGACCACGCCGGCGAAGGCGGCGACAACGGCGGCGGCTCCACCACTCCCGGCGCCGGTCACAACACCGCCGAAGACGAATAAGCTCAACCTCCCCCGCACGCTCAGTCCATCAGCCCGCGCTCGGCGAGGGACGTGTAGCTCGTCCCGGCGATGATGAGGTGATCGTGCACGGGAATGCTCATGAGCTTCCCCGCCTCGACGAGCTGACGCGTGATGCGAATGTCCTCACGGCTCGGCTCCGGGTTGCCCGACGGGTGATTGTGCAGGCAGATCACGGCTGCGGCGTTGTCGAGCACGGCCTGCTCGAAGACGGCGCGCGGCTCGACGATGCTGGCCGCCAGCCCACCCTTGCTGAGGGTGTAGTCCCCCGTGATGACATTGGCGGTGTTGAGGTGCACGACTTTGAAAACCTCGCGTTTGAGGTCCCGCATGAGCGGGCCGTAGACGGCGGCCACGTCCTCCGGAGACCGCACCTGAACGCGCTCTCCACCGCGCTGCGACTCCGTGCGGCGCCCGATCTCGAAGGCGGCCATGAGCTGGACGGCCTTCGCCGGACCCACCCCCACCACGCGCATCAGTTCTTTGATGTTGCGGCGCGACAGGTCGTGCAGGGAGCCGTAGGACCGCGACAGGGCGCGACCGAGCTGCACCGCCGAGAGCGGACCGTCCTTCGTGCGCGTGCCGGTGCCGAAGATCACGCCGATGAGTTCAGCGTCGGAGAGCGCCGACGGCCCGTGCTGCATCATCTTCTCGCGGGGGCGGTCCGAGGCGTCCCACTCCTTGATGGGCACGCGGTAGTGAATGGCAGGCTCGCCGGTGGGGGGCTGGGCATCCTCGGGCATCGTCAGGCGTCGTCTGTGTCGGTAAGCGAAGCAGCATCGCCTACATAGACACACGACCGGCGCAGACGTAACCTCTGACTGGCTGAGGCGGACGCTCTGCTCGCCCCGCCGGGCCAAACACCGAGTGCACGCGTCCTCAGCCTTGCAGCAGCGTCCAGCCGTCAGGCGCGGACGAGTTCGTCCAGCAACGCGTCGTTGGTCGGAATCTGCTGGATATGGCGGAGCAGCGCCTGCATCGCCTCGATGGGATGGCGGCTGTTGAGCGCACGGAACAGGCGGTGGTGCTGCGCGATCTTGTCGCCGATGAGCAGTTCCTCGTTCCGGGTGCCGCTCTTGCGCAGGTTGACGGCGGGAAAGATCCGCTTGTCGGCCATCTGGCGGTCCAGGACGATCTCGGCGTTGCCCGTGCCCTTGAACTCCTCGTAGATCACGTCATCCATGCGGCTGCCCGTCTCGATGAGCGCCGTGGCGATGATGGTGAGCGACCCGCCCCCCTCGATGTTGCGCGCGGCCCCGAAGATGCGCCGGGGAATTTTGAGCGCGGCGGCGTCGAGGCCGCCCGACATCGTCCGCCCCGTGGTTTCGCCCCACAGGTTGAAGGCCCGCCCGAGCCGGGTGAGGGAGTCGAGCAGCAGCACGACGTCCTTGCCGAGTTCGACGAGCCGCTTCGAGTATTCGAGCGCCAGCGTCGACATGCGCACGTGGCTGTCGTCGGCCCGGTCGTTCGAGGAGGCGAAGACCATCGCGTCGGTCGTCCGCTTGAAGTCGGTGACCTCCTCGGGCCGTTCGTCGACGAGAAGCGCCACGAGTTCGACCTCCTCGTGATTCTGCGTAATGGCGGCGGCCATCTCTTTGAGCATGACCGTCTTGCCCGTGCGGGGCGGCGCCACGATGAGCGCCCGCTGCCCCTTGCCGAGCGGCGCGGCCAGATCCACGACCCGCATCGTAAAGTCGCCCGGCCCCTTGACCAGGTTGAGCTTCTCGCGCGGGTAGATGATCTGTCCGTTGTCGAACGACTTCGACTTCTTCCATTCGTTCGGGTGCACGCCCATGACCGTGTGGATGCGGTGCACCTGCATGTCCCCTTTGCGACCAGGACGTAGCGTGCCTTTGAGCAGAACGCCGTCGCGCAGGTTGAACCGATTGATCAGCGGTGGGGGACAAAACGGATCGCTGTCGCCCTTCATCATATTGTTCTTCAGCATCCGGATGAAGCCGAAGTTTTTGTCGCCAATAATTTCAAGAAGCCCTTCGAAGGGTGGATGCTTAGCCATGCTGTCGTAACGTAGATGAAATCACGGTGTCTGCTCGGTAGGGTCCAGGATCCCGTGGCACGAGAGGACGGCCAGACGGCCATCAGATACGGGAAAACCACGTAGGACAGTCCCCAACATCACGCCTGGAGGTCACACGTAGCCTCGCGTCGTGGGGCGTCGTTCCAACGTCCGGGGGGCGCCGTCCCTCATGACGACGCGCTCCCCTCGCTGTGAGGTGAGGGGCCTGACAACCTGCGGCAGAAAAGGGAAATTAGGCGTGACAGGACGATAGCTGTACGATGCGTGCTATGGATGGTTTCCTGAATCAATCCGGGCTGCATCCCTGGCACTCGCACATGCAAAAGGCACACCCGTTGCCGAGTGTGCCTTCATCGGGAAAGCGGGTAGGACGCGGCATCTCCTAGCCGATGTGGATCTGCAATTCCTCGCGGCGGTGCTTCTGCCGGAGCTTGCGGAGCGCCTTTTCCTTGATCTGGCGTACGCGCTCACGCGTGAGGCCGAAGCGCTGGCCGATCTCTTCGAGCGTCAGCGGGTGCTCGCGGCCGATGCCGAAGTAGAGGCGCGTGATCTCGGCCTCGCGGGGGTGCAGCATCGAGAGAGCGCGCTCGATGTCGATCTTAACCGACTCGTCGAGCAGCGTCTCGTCCGGCGTGACGCCGTCGTCGCTCGGGAGCACGTCCAGCAGGCTGTTGTCGTCCTCCTCGTTGAAGGGCGCATCCATCGACAGGTGGCGCCCCGTGTGCTGCATGGCCTCGCGCACCTTCTCGACGTCGATGTCGAGTTCTTCGGCCAGCTCCTCCAGGTTGGGCGCGCGCTCGTGCTCCTGCTGGAGGCGGGCGCTCGTTTTCCGGATCTTGGAGATGGTGCCGATGCGGTTGAGCGGCAGGCGGACGACGCGGCTCTGCTCGGCGAGGGCCTGCAGGATGGCCTGGCGGATCCACCAGACGGCGTACGAGATGAACTTGAAGCCGCGCGTCTCATCGAAGCGCTGGGCGGCCTTGATGAGGCCGTAATTCCCTTCGTTGATAAGGTCGGCCAGGCTCAGGCCCTGTCCCTGATACTTCTTCGCTACCGAAACCACAAAGCGAAGGTTGGCGCGGGTCAGCTTGTGAAGGGCATCCTGGTCACCTTGCTTGATGCGGCGTGCCAGGTCCACCTCCTCTTCCGGTTTCAGCAGGTCGATCTGCCCGATCTCCTGAAGATACTGATCCAGCATCCGTTGCTGGCGAGGGACGTACATAAGGCGTGATGTGGTTTAGTGAAGTTGGTAGCGGTGTGTGCGATACGCGAGGCGTCGGGTGAACGAGGGTATGGCCTGGTACCAGAGCGTCCGCCGTCCACGCATCAGGTCGCCCGGGGGTTCCGGCAAAAACGCGGCGAGGAGGAGCGGGGCGTCGTTCTGTGAAACAACAATGTTACGTACGAGCAACCACGTGTATGCAATGGCGTTAAGCGTTGTTTCCGGCGAGGGCGAGGACGCCATCGGCCACGTCGCGCTCCTCGCTCATGCGGGGCACCTTGGTCTGTCCACTCACCCGATCGCGGGTCTGCTTCAACCAGGCGTAAAACGAACCTTCGGGCAGCGGAACCACCTCGGGCCGACCGAACGCCTTCGCTTCACGGCGGATCTGGTAGTGCCGGTTGACGGTCTGCAGATGCGTGTCGATGACGTCGGCGAACGCTTCGACGTCGTCCGGCGGCGTATCGAACTCGATGAGCCACTGATGCGTGGGAAGCGCTCCATTCTGCGCTGTGCGCGGTGCGATGTGGAAGTCGACCACGTGCGCGCCGGTCCGGTCGCACGCCGTGCGCAGCGCCGCCCGCGCCTCCTCGCCGAAGACCGCCTCGCCGTACTTGTCGATCATCTCGGACGTGCGTCCTGCAACTATGATTTTGTGGGGAAAGGTCTGCGTAAACCGCACCACGTCGCCGATGGCGTAGCTCCACAGCCCGCTGCACGAGGTGACGTAGAGGGCATAGCGGACGTCCGGCTCCACGTCGGCCACGGTGTAGCGGCGCGGGGCGTCGTCGTGCAGCTCGTCCATCCGCACGAACTCGAAGAAGACGCCATTGTCCAGGTGCAACAGCATCGCCGGGTCGTGCAACTCGTTCTGGAACGAGATGAAGCCCTCGGAGGCGCCGTACGTCTCGATGAAGTGCAGGTCCGGCAGGCCGATCTGCTCCTCCAGCAACTCGCGATACGAGCGGAGGGCGACGCCGCCGGTGATGACGACCTGCAGGTTGGGCCACACCTCGCCGACGGTGGTGGCGCGGGCGCCGTATTTGTCGTTGTAGCGCTCGACCAGCAGCTTGAAGAGGACGAGGCCCCACGTGGGCGCCATCACCATGAGGCGGATGTCCATGTCGAGCGTGCGGTCGACGATGGCGGCCAGCTTCTGCTCCCAGTTGGGAAGGAAGGCCATCTCGTTGGGTACGGCCTGCAGCAGCGCCCGGAAGAAGCCCGGCGCGAACTCGGCCACGAGCCCGCTCACCTCGCCGACGAGCGTGCCGGGATAGTTGGGGTCTTCCTCGATGCGGCCCGGCAGCGTCAGGTGCTTGCCGAAGAGAAAGCGCGGGTTGCCGGAAGCGGCCAGGTAGTTGATGCCCGCGCCGACGCTAAACCAGCGGTTCTTGATGAGCATCTCCTCGCTCACCGGAATGATCTTGCCGTCGGAGGCGGTGCCGCTGGAGACGGCGAAATGCGTGAAGGTGCCCGGCCACATCACGTCGGCGGCGCCCCGGCGGACGCGCTCGGCATCGTCGCGCAGGGCGTCGTACGTGTGCAAGGGGACGCGGTCCTGGTAGGCGGCCACCACGTCGCGGGCCTCGGCGATCTCGGCGAACCCGTAGCGGCGCCCCCACTCGGTAGCGGCGGCGCGCGTCAGCAGGTCGCGCAGCAGGCGCGTCTGCGTCGCCACCGGGCGCTCCATGAACTGGCGGTGCGTGTGGAGCGGCCCGAAGGGCAGACCGCGCAGTAAGGCTCCCAGCAACGTATCCATGATCCACTCGTTGTATCTCCGGCGACCGTTCACGTCTCGTGTACGTGTTTAGCAAATCGGGGCACCGCCGTAGAGACGCATCGCCGACGCGTCTCTACCAGTGCTACGGGTGCGCTAAACAGACACAGTCTCGTTTGACGCGACACCGCTCACGTACCAGAATCGATCGCCCAGGATCCCCGCCCACACGCGCTACCTCCGCCCTACGCCGACCTTCGCTCGCTTTTTACCTGCTCGATGCCACCGACGGACCGAGACGCCATTTCCTATCCCGCTGACCGCTTCGTGCTGGACTGCCGGGGCCGCCCGCTGGACTGCCGCCCCGGCCTCGACCAGGGCGCGCACGTCATGGGCATCCTCAACGTCACACCGGATTCGTTCTCGGACGGCGGGCAGTTCCTGGATCCGGATGATGCGCTCCGCCGCACGGAGACGATGCTGGAGGAAGGCGCTGCGCTCATCGACGTAGGGGGCGAGTCGTCCCGCCCGCGCGGATCGGTCTACGGCGAGGGCGCCGAGGCCGTCGCGGCCGAGGCCGAGAAACGCCGCGTGCTGCCCGTCATCGAAGGAATCGCCGAGCGGTTTCCGGAGGCGCTCATTTCGGTCGACACCTACAAGCCAGCCGTCGCCCGGGCCGCGCTGGAGGCGGGCGCGCACCTCATCAACGACATCACCGGCCTGCGCTACCATCCCGAGACCGCGGCCGCCTGCGCCGAGGCCGGCGCGCCGCTCATCGTCATGCACTCGCTGGGCCGCCCCGGCGCGATGCCGCATGAACACACCTACGACGACGTGGTGGCGGACGTGCGGGCGTCGCTGGAGCGCTCCGTGGCCGTCGCCGAGGAGGCGGGCGTCCGGCACGTCGTGGTCGATCCCGGCTTCGGCTTCGGCAAGACGGCGGCGGAGAACCTGCGCCTGGTCGCCGAGACGGACCAGTTCCTGCGCCTCGGGCGGCCCGTGCTGGTCGGTATCTCGCGCAAGAGCACCATCGGCGCGGTGCTGGGCTCGCCGGACGCGCCCGCCCCCGTCGACCGGCGGCTCTACGGGACGCTGGGGGCCACGGCGGTGGCCGTGCTGCGGGGCGCGACGATCGTGCGGACCCATGACGTACGTCCGACGGTTGAACTGCTACGCGTTCTCGGCGCGACGGCGGCGCAAGGCCGTTCTGCGATGCGCGGCTCCCGGCACTGAGCGCCGCGTCCACCCTCTTCTCTCACCCTGACTCCT
>JAAAOL010000181.1 GCA_009908885.1 Bacteroidota bacterium
CCGCAGGAGGGCAGACTTCACTGGTTGCGACGCCGTCATGAACCCACCGAACGGGCTGCCCGGAGCGCTTCGACGATCGACAGGGACGCAGGCTCGTCAGACGAGGTGTCCGTGGACGAGGCGTCCTGTTCATCCGGACGGGACGGGGCGTCCGAGGTCGCAGTGTCCTGTTCTTCCGTACGGGACGAGGTGTCCGTGGTCGCGGTGTCCTGGTCTTCCGTGGATGATGGGTCGGAATCCTCGTGCCTCTGCTCTTCCGAGGACACTGTCGTCGACGGAGTCGGGGCAGGCCGCTCATCTGTAGCACTCTGCGTCACCGGCTCGCCCTGTGCCGAGGCAGATCCGGCATCGTCCTCCGGCTCCGAGACGTCCCCCGGGAAGAGATACGTCAGCAGTTCATCGGCGGCGTTGGCATAATCCCGCGCGCCCCGTGAGTACGGATCGTGCTCGAAGACCGTCGTACCGTCCGAATGGGAGGTCGAGAGCGAGGCGCTGGTCCGGATGACGCTCTCCATCACCCGGTCCCCATAATGTTTTCGGAGATAGTGCCGATACTGGTGATGATTTCGCTTACGAGCATCAACCTGTGTAAACAAAAATAGGGGCGCCTCCAGGTCGGGGTTGAGCTTGTCGCGCACCATCGCCACCGTGCGATGCGTCTGCTCCGCGCCGACGACGGGCTGATACTCGGGCGTGACCGGGACGATGACGTACCGGCTCGCGACGAGCGCATTCAGGCTGAAGACGGTGACGGCAGCGGCGGTGTCGAACAAGACGACGTCGTACTCCGGGAGGTCGTCCAACGCCTCCCGCGTCCAGAGGACGTCGGTGGGCTTATTGAGGCGTCGCATGACTTTCGTAAGGGTCGAGGACGATGGCAGCAGGTCGAACCCTGGCAGGGACTGCATCTCGACCTGGTCGAGCGACGTGTCGTACTGAAAGAGCATACGAGCAGAGGCGTCTTCGGGCGGTTCGTCGACCCCGAGCATGCGGGTCAGAAAGCCCTGCGGGTCCAGGTCGATGACGAGGACCTGGTAGCCGCTGAGTCCCAGCGCCGCGGCGAGGTGTACCGCCGTCGTGGTCTTGCCTGTACCGCCTTTGTGATTACATACTGCGAGCGAAATCATGCGCCGTACACCGGTTCGATGAAGATGCCGCGCAAGTTAGCTTTTGCTTACCCCTAGTGTCAAATGACAGCCTCCGGTTCCGTACCTCAGGGTTTGCGATCCACCTCTGCCAGCATCTCGCTGCCCATTCTGCTCAGCGGCATCGCGCTGGGCGTCAGTTTCCCGCCCAACGGCATCCCCGTGCTGGCCTGGGCGGCCCTCGTGCCGCTCCTCCTGCGCTGGGACGAAGCCGTACGGCCCCGCGTGCTGCTGACAGAAGTCTACACGGCCTACCTCCTGGCTTATGCCCTCGCGCTCTTCTGGCCGCTATTGACGGCGTACCCGCAGACGCTGGTCCTCTCGCTGGGGGGGCTGCTGCTCATCCCGCTCCTGCTCGCCGTACCCTTCGCCGTCTCACTCCCCATCCGGCAGCGCTACGGTCGGCCCTCGGGCCTCGTGGCGCTCGTCGCCGTCCACCTGACCGTCGAGTTCGTCCTCCAGCACGGCCCCATTCCTTTTCCCTGGGTCACCTTCGGCCACACCCAGGCGAACATGCTGCCGCTCGCGCAGATGGTGTCGTGGACGGGCGTGGCCGGACTCACGCTGTGGCTCTTGCTGGTCAACACGCTGGTGTTTCTGACCATCGCGGCGGCGGCGTCGCGCACCCGACAGATCGGTTACGGACTGCTCACGGTGGCGCTCGTCGCTGGAAGCTGGGGTGCGGGCCACTGGCTGCAGCAGCAAGAGACTGAGCCTGACGGATATGTGACGGTCGGCCTGATCCAACCCGGGATGAGCACGGAGTATGAAGGAGCCTCCGACGAAGAGCGCCTCGCCCGCCTCGTGCAACTCTCCGACTCGCTGGTGCAGTCGATGGGCATGCCGCCGACGCTCATCGTCTGGCCTGGGCTGGTGGATGAGCACCGGACGTCCGCCTCGTGGCAGAGCCGGTATCTCCGGGCCATGCAACGCTGGACGGATCAGATGCAGGCAGCCCTGCTGATGGGCACGGAACTGATCGCCGCGGACCGGCGCCGGACCAACGCCAAGGTGCGCCACAACAGCGCCGTCCTCTTCCGCCCGAACCAGCGTCGGCACCGGTACGATCAGGTCGACCTCGTGCCCTTCGCCGAGCACGTCCCGGGTAGCCAGCACGTGCCGCTGCTGCGACGGATCGTACAGCCCGCCGCGGAGGCCCGTCCGCTCGTGCCCGGCCAGCGCCACGGCCCGCTGACCTACGACGGGATCAACATCGGCGTGCTCGTCGGCTTCGAGGCGATCTTGAGCGATCCCACCCGCGCCCTCGCGCGGAAGCAGGCCGACTTCCTCGTCGCCATGACCCACGACGCCTGGTGGGGCCGCGCGCCCGGCTACCGCCAGCACCTCGCGCACGTCCGCCTTCGTGCCATCGCGTCCCGCAAGACCGTCGTCCAGGTCACGCGCTCCGGAAGCACGGCCGTCATCTCGCCCGATGGCACGATGATTCATGCCGACGAGCCGATGGCCGCCCTCTCCCGCATGGTCACGGTGCCCCTCCACCGCGCACAGACGCTCTACGTCCGCGTGGGCGACTGGATCAGCCTGATCGCCCTCGCCATCACCGCGGTGCTCGGGGCCTGGTGGGTGATCGTCCGCCGCATGACCGTCCCCGGGCACCCGCCCCCCAAACGCGCCCCAGCATCGGCGAATGCGTAACGCGTGATGCGTGATGCGTAATGCGTGGTTTCCTCTCCCGCACGTGATTATTCCGCTGCGCTGCGCTCGTGTTGGAATCGCGCACCGAGACCCTGTGTCGAGGGTGACACTGTAATACTGATTCAGATGGTTGATGTCCGGATCCTGGTGTCGCCTGTCTTGGTGCGTGGTCCGTGTTGCGTGGTGCGTGATGGGAAGGGGCTATCGCTCCATCAGCGTTTTTTCACGCATCACGCAATACGCATCACGTTCTCAAGCTATACGGACATCGCCAAACGAAAACGGTATAACATCTCCTTATCTGGTGCTGTCCGATCCTGTCAGGATAGCCATACCGTATACTCCGTACGTCGTAACGCGTACTCGTTGCCACATCTCTCCCCTCTCGCCTCAATCAAAGTCGTGGAGCCTCTTTACGCATCACGTGTAACGCAGTACGTCCTCGGCTATACGGACATCGCCAGGCGAAAACGGTAATAATCCCCATCGAGGAAACCAGGCAGCTACGACGGCCCAAGCCCACCCGGGCGAGCACGTTGACGCTGCGATCCAGCAACCACGGCACGGGAGAGCGCGATTTCCTATCTTCGCCTCCCCCTCTGGAATGTCCGAGCCATGCCTCCCGATGTCCGGTCCCGCCGAGCGATGCCCCGTCTGCTGTCCGACACGCCCTTCATCCTTGCGTCCCAGTCGCCCCGGCGGCGGCGCCTGCTCGAACGGCTGGGGCTAACCTTCGAGGTCATCGTCAGCCCGGCTGAGGAAGTGGTACACGAGCCTCTCGCTCCAGGCGACCTGGTCCAACGCCTGGCGACGAAGAAGGCCACGCCCATCGCCCAGGATCATCCGGACGCCCTGACGCTCGCGGCGGACACGATCGTGGTGCACGACGGCGACATCCTGGAAAAGCCGTCCGACGACGCCCACGCCCGGGCCATGCTGGAGCGCCTGAGTGACGCGACCCATACCGTCTTCACCGGAATCGCGCTGCACCATCCGGCTACCGACCGCCGCGCCACCGCCGTCGAAGCCACACAGGTCACCTTTGCGCCGCTGAGCGCCGCCGAGATCGACGCCTACGTGGCCTCGGGATCGCCCCTGGACAAAGCAGGCGGATACGGCATCCAGGATGACTTCGGGGCCCTCTTCGTGGCACACATCGACGGTGATTATTACAATGTGGTCGGCCTCCCCCTCCACCGGCTCTACCAGACGCTGCGCCACTCCTTCGCCGACCTGATGGCTCCTTCGCTGTTGTCCCACACCGACGCGTCCCGTTCTCATGCCTGACTCCCTCGCCGACGTTCGCATCCTGCTGATCCAGGCGCGTGACACCGCCGACATGGAGCACCAGGAACAGGTCTGCTTCGTGGAGCGATGCCGCCTCCCGCTGGAGCAGTTCCGGCCCGCCAACGTCGTCCGCGATACGATCTCCGTCGACTTGCTCACGGGCGTCGATGGCATGATGATCGGCGGCGCCGGAGAGTACTCGGTCACGAAGACCTACCCCTGGACGGACGACCTGCTCGACCTCATCCGCGTGGCGCACGACCGGGATCTGCCCATCTTCGGCTCCTGCTGGGGGCATCAGCTCATCGCCACCGCGCTGGGGGGCACCGTCATCACCGACAAGGAGCGGGCGGAGTTCGGTTGCGGCTTCGTCGAGCTGACCGAGGCCGGGCTGGCCGATCCGCTCTTCGACGGCGTGTCTCGCCGCTTTCGGGCCAACCTGGGCCACAGGGACCGGGTCATCGATCTTCCCGAGGGCGGCATCGAACTGGCTTTCAATGCCTCCCAGCCGAACCAGGCGTTCCGCATCCGTGACAAGCCCATCTACGGGACCCAGTTCCACACGGAGCTCGACGCCCAGCGCGAACGCGAGCGGCTCATCAAGTATCGCCACCATTACATCGAGCTGATGGGCGACGACGAGGTGTTCGAACAGGTGCTCCAGAGCCTCGCGCCCACCACCGAGGCCGACCACCTGATGCACGACTTCGTGGTGACGTACATGCTGGAGGGGTGAGTCCCGACCCCTCAATCACGCGGAAGAGCCACCGGATGCGGTTTGGTCCGGCACGTAACGATAGACCGCCTCTGCCCGGTCACACGCCCCGCCGACGGGGGGATTGGGCTTGCGCACGATCACTTCGATCCGCTCGGCGAAGTCATAGGCCTCGGCCACGCGGTGGGCGATCAGATAGGCCAGCTTCTCGATCAGATAGAAGCGGTTCTGCGTGACCAGGTCCTGCACCTGCTGATAGATCTGCTCATAGTCGACCGTCTGAGACAGGTCGTCCGTCTGCGCCGCCTTCTCAAAGTCCAGATCCACGGAGACGTCCACCTCGTAGCGCCCGCCGATGCGGTGCTCCTCCTGCATGACGCCGTGGTGCGCATAAAAGACCGCGTTGACGAGCCGGACGGTTCCGATAGGCATGGATGTAGAATCAGTGCGCAACGATGGGAAGATGAATAGACGACCCGCTAGAGGCCGAGGGTGTCGAGCAACGCAGCGTCGGTGGCGTCGATGCGTCCGGCGCGGCGGTCGGCGCGGAGCTGGGCGACGAAGAGGGTGTTGTAGAGTCCGAGCACGTAGTCGCTCCGCTTGCGGTGTTCGTCGAAGAACCTCGTCACCTCCATGTCGCGGAGCGCGTCGTCCACGTAGATCGCCCGCGGGCCGTGCGGGCCGGGACGGGCCTCGCCCGGAAAGCTGCGCTCGGGCTCGAACTGTTTGTCGCCGAAGTGGCACCCCGCGCACTGGGTCGGCGTCTTGAGCTGGCGGGGCGCGGTCGACGTCGTGCGGGCCAGCGTGCCATCGGGGCCGTAGGTCATATAATCCCAGAAGCCATCCGGGCGCTTCTGCATGACCGTCGCCTCCACGAGGGTCGTGTCGTCCCAGTGCTCGCCGACGATGGTCGTGCCCTCCGGATACAACAACTGCGCGCCCGCCTCATGGTAGCCTCGCAGCGCGGCCCGGAGCGCGCCTTCGTCGACGTGAATTTGGCGGAGGGCCGTCGTCATGACGCCGTGCAGCTCGACCGTGAACCAACCCTCGTCCCGATATGGCACCGTCGCCCGGAGCGCGTCGAGCGTCGGGGGCAGGCGGCGGGCGTCGTAGTACGTAGCTTGCAAAAACGGCTTTAGCCCGTCCCAGTCCAGGGTTTCGGTGCTGCCGCGCAGCTGCTGCGCCGCGTCCGGGTGCCAGGCGGTCAGCGAGTCCAACTGGAGGTACGTGTCGCCGTCCCGCAGCACCAGGAGTCCGGCGTCGAACGGGTCGCGGGCCGGGCCGGGCACGTAGCCGCCGAAGTAATAGCGCAGCAAGGCCTCGGCGTCCGACTTGTCGAGCGTGACTCGCCGGAGGCCGTCCTCTGGCGGCGGGGCGGCCTGTTCTGCATTCGCGCCGCACCCCATCAGCACGACCACCAGCAAGCATCCCACGACCCATACGGGCAACACTCGCGAAAGCATGTCGAGAATAGGCATTCGAAGGAAATCAGGGTCGTCCTGATCGACGAGCGAGCGACGCGTGAGAGGAGGCGTTGTCGCGTACGGCACCCTCGCGGAAGAGATCCTACGTGGAGACGGATAAGAACGTTTGCGCAGCGTCCGTCACGGTGTCGCTTGCGTCCTCTCCTTCCACGTATGTGTTTAGCGTATATCCGCCGCGCATTGCGCCCCCGACCTGCGGTGCGGGATCTGTGACTGTGG
>JAAAOL010000122.1 GCA_009908885.1 Bacteroidota bacterium
TCGTCGAATCGGTTCACCATGGCCGACATCCAGCCGGGAGGCACGACGCAGTCGGCGTCGGTCGTCAGGATGAGCTCGCCGCGGGCTGCCTGCAGGCCGTCGAGCAGCGCGCCGTGCTTGCTGCCCGGGCTGCCCTCGCGCTGCACGAGCCGGAGACACGGTGCCTCCGCCGGGAGCGTCTGTTCCTCCGCCGCCACGGGCCGATGGCGCTGCTGAAATCGGCGGACGCGCTCCACGGTGCTGTCCGTCGACCCGTCGTCGATGACGATGATCTCGTAGCGGTCGTCGGGGTAAGTCGTCGCCCGGAGCGATCGGAGGCAGGCTGCGATCGAAGCGGCTTCGTTGCGCGCCGGAATCAGGACCGAGACGAACGGCCTGGGGGCGTCGTCCGTCGCCTCCCTGCGCATCGTGGCCCGTACTTCCCGGCGGAGCCCGCGAGCGAAGGCCAGCATCAGCAGCGCATAGGCGCAGCTTCCACTCAGAAGCACAGCGATGGCGAGAGACACGGGAGCGGTCAACGGGACTCGGGTGAAGGATCGGGCAGCGGCTGAAGCGTCTCCGGCGAGCGATCCGTACGGAACCGCAGGCGAAACAGGAGCGGCAGCCCCAGCAGCGCGGGCAGCAGCAGGTTCACTCCGAAGATAAGCAGCGAGGCGTTAAACGCAGCCGCCTGCGCCACGCCGAGGGCGCCGAAGAAAAAGACGGCGGCGCCTTCGCGCACGCCGAGGTCCATCAGCGTGATGGACGGCACGAGGAACTTGACGAAGAACGTGAGGGCGACGCCCAGGTAGGCCGCGACGAGATGAACGTCCGGCGCGAACGCCCAGAGCAGCAGCACGAACTGGGTCGCATAGACGCCATAGCGGAGGGTGGCGAGGACGCCGTAGAAGAGCACCCGTCGCCGCGAGAGGCGCTGCAGGAACCGGAGCTTGTCCACGACCCGCTCCGACGGCACCAGGCGCTCTACGAGGCGGAAAGCCCGCTGCGGGACGGCGAAGAGCGCGAACAGCACGACGAAGGCGCCCCCGCCGTAGGCGGCCACGCCCCACCAGAGCCCTCGCGGGCTCGGCCCAAACGCAGGGATGAAGTAGACGAGCGCCGCCAGCCCCACGCCGACGCCCACGACCATCGCCAGTAGCCGTTCGACGAAGACGATGGCGCTGATCATCCACTTGTCCGGGTGCCGCAGGTAGAAGGCGCGCCCGGCCAGCTCGCCGAGGCGGGCGGGCGTAATCAGGCCGAGCGTGTATCCGGCGAAGAGCGCCCCGTAGGCCGTGCGCAGCCGCAGGCTCGGCACCTCCCGCTGGGCGAAGAAGTACCACACCAGCCCTTCCAGTCCCAGGCTCAGGGGCAGCAGGGCGGCGGCTCCCAGAATCCAGCGACCGTCCGCCGCGCGGGCCGTCGCCCAGAGGCGGTCCACGTCGATGACGTAGACCAGGTAGCCGAGGGCCGCCACGGCCAGCGCCGTTTTCAGCAGCAGGAGTCGGTCGGACCGCTTCACTTCGGGGCAGGCGTTTGCTAGTTTAGTACCACATCGGGCCTGATGGGCCACGATGCGCAGAACGATCCTCTGCACGTGCGAGCCCCCCCGTTGTTCGCACCGCGCTTGTAACGAGGGATGAGAACCCGCAGTCTGAAGGCGGCCGTGAGGCGCGAAAGCGTTCAGCATGGCCGTTCCCGACCGTGAGAACCGACCATCAACGAACCGAGACGCGATTATGCGAGTGCTGATCATCGGAAGCGGCGGGCGCGAGCATGCGCTGGCCTGTGCGCTGAGCCGCAGTCCCCAGGATCCCGAGCTGTTCATCGCGCCGGGCAACGCGGGTACGGCGGCGCTCGGCACCAACGTGGACATCGCCGGGACCGACCTGGACACGCTCAGCCAGTTCGTGCACGAGCGCGACGTGGATCTCACCGTCGTCGGGCCTGAGCAGCCGCTCGTGACCGGCCTCGTCGATCACTTTCTGCACGAAGGCCACGCCATCGTCGGCCCCACGGCGGCGGCGGCCCAGCTGGAAGGCAGCAAAGCGTTCGCCAAATCCTTCATGGCCGAGCGCGGTATTCCGACGGCGGCCCACCGGACGTTCGAGGCCAGCCAGGTGGACGCCGCGCACGACTACCTGGACGAGCACGGCGCCCCGATCGTCGTCAAGGCGAGCGGGCTAGCCGCGGGCAAGGGCGCCATCGTCTGCGAGACGCTGGAGGCCGCCCACGATGCCCTGCACCGCATCGTCGAGAGTCGGGACTTTGGCGCGGCGGGCGAGCGCGTCGTTATCGAGGAGTTCATGGAGGGCGAGGAAGCCAGCGTCTTTGCCCTCACCGACGGCGCCCACTATGTACTGCTGCCCCCCGCGCAGGATCACAAGCCCATCGGCGAGGGCGACACCGGCCCCAACACCGGCGGGATGGGGGCGTACGCGCCCGCCCCGGTCGTCACCGGACGCGTGCTGCAACGCGTCTGCACGGACATCATCGAGCCCACGCTGGCGGGCATGATCGACGAAGGGCATCCCTACACGGGCGTCCTTTACTGTGGCCTGATGATTACGGACGAGGGGCCAAAGGTAGTCGAGTTCAACTGCCGCCTGGGCGATCCAGAGGCGCAGGTCGTCCTGTCCATGATGGCGGTCGACTGGGTGGAGGTTTTCCAGGCGATGGCCCGCGGCACCCTGCGCGACCTCCAGCTGCAGACGCGCCACAACGCCGCGGCCTGCGTCGTGATGGCGTCGCGCGGCTATCCCGGGCGCTACCGCAAGGGCTATCCGATCACGGGCATCGACGCAGCCGAGGAACTGGATGGGGTGACGGTCTTCCAGGCCGGCACGCGCCGCGACGGCGAGCAACTGGTCACCAATGGCGGTCGCGTCCTGGGCGTGACAGCCACGGGCGATCTGCTGCAGGACGCGCTGGACCGGGCCTACGCGGGCGTCGAGCGGATTCAGTTCAAGGGCGCACAGTATCGGCGCGACATCGGCAAAAAAGGGCTCGCCCGGATCCCGTCGTAGCCTGCGGCGTCCGTACGGTATGCGCTGCTGGATCTTCGTGCTCGTGATAGGCCTCGCCCTGGGCGTGGTGGGCGACGTGCGCGGTCAGACGCCCGAGGTGACCGCGCCGCCGTTGCGCACGATTGCGACCTTCGAGGAGGCGCAAGCCCTGGCCCGCGATGGGCGGGGATCCCTCTACGTGGTGGATGGCGGGCCGAACGTCGTCGTCCAACTCGATCCGGACGGCACGCTCCTGCGGACGCTCGGCGGCAGCGGCACGGCGCCGGGCGCCTTCTACGACCCGCGCGACGTCGACCCCACCAACGGTCTCGTCCTCGTCGTCGCCGATGCGGGCAACGGACGCCTCCAGCGCTTCTCCCGCCAGTTCGTCCCGCTGGAAGTGCTGCCGGTAGTGCGCGTCGACCGGTACGTGCCGGAGCAGGCCGGGCAACCCATCTACAGCCTCGGCGAGCGGGGCGAGGTGGGCACGCCGGAGGGACGACCGATCGCGGTGATCACGAATGCGGCGGACGAGACGTTCGCCGTCGACGCGGCGCAGGGCATCGTGCTGAAGTGGGACCCGCAGCGCCGCCTGGAGCGCGCCATCGGCGGCTACGACGCGGGAGACGGGACGCTGAGTGACCCGGTCGCCCTGGCCCTCGACGACCGCTACCTCTACGTGGCAGATCGGACGGAGGCAGGCGTAGCCGTCTACGATCACCTCGGGTCGTTCGTCCGCTGGATCGGACGGGACCAGCTGGTCGACGTCCGCGCGCTGACCGTTGCCGAGGGGCAGCTCTGGTGCGTCCTGCCCGACCGGGTGCGCGCTTACGACGCCACGGGCCGGCACCGGCGCGAGCTTGCCATCGCAACCGAAGCACCGCTCGTAGACGTCAGCGTGACCGAGGACGTCCTCTACGTGCTCACGTCGCGCCGCCTGTCCATTATGCCCCGCGCGGGCGACGCCCACTGACGACTCCAAACAGCGAAGCCCCGCCGGATCGGCGAGGCTCCATGCACGGCACAGACGGCCGCAGCGTTCGACGGGTTAGAGCGACTCAGACGATCGCGCTGATTTTCTCGAAGATGTGGGGGCGCGGGTCGCCCGTCTTTTCGTGGACAAGATTGACCATCTTGCGGATGTCTCCGCGGACCTTTTTCATCTCCTTGTCAGTGCCGAGGTCGGTGTCGTCCCAGATGGACCGGACCTGATCCCGGATCTGACGCCAGCTCTCATTCATGCGCTCGGTAGCCACGGTTCGGTCTCCGTTATGAGTAGAAGCGAGTAGACATATTGCACGTTTTTGGCGGCATAACGTTTCGATTTCATTGGGTTTAGCACTTGATCGGTTGGATGAGAGAGACGGGGTTCGTGAAGCATCTTATGGAATTCGGCGGGCTGCGACCTGGGTGGCCAACGCCGTAGCGCATGGCTTGCGGGGCGAGTGGAAACACGGTGCGGAGGCCGGATCTTGACCACTCGCCGCATGCGCGTTCGCCTCCTGGAATGATCCGTCCCAGAAACACGCGGGCGGCCTTCAGGTACCTGACGATACCCCACGCATCGACGCTCTCTCAGCCGCTCCGCCTGCCGAGTCCCTCGCTACGCCGCTCCATTTACCATCGATTGCCAACGACCGTCGCAAGGGGGCGGCGGATACGCATGGGGACTCGTCTCGTCGGAATGTTGCTCTTATTGGTTGGCGTGCAGGGCCTCGGCCCCGTGGCCGCGCAGGAGCTTCCCCCAGACGACGATCTGGGCGCCTGGCGTGATACCGTCGCGCTGGCCGAGCCGCAGCCGCACCGCCTCCGGTCGTTCATCATCCCGGGCTCGGAGCGCCTGTACTTCGAAGGGGCGCGCCTCGACACGTCCCGCTACCGCATCGACTACCGGCACGGGCACCTCTGGGTCGATGCCCTGTCGGCGCGCAGCACGGCGACCCTGATCGCGACGTATCGGACCTATCCGTTCACGTTTCGGGAGACGTACCGGCGGCGCGGCGTCGAACGGTCGGCGGCGGATACGGCACAGGCGGTGGCCGTCGTGGAGGAGGAGCCGGTGGGCGCCGACGGCTTCGATCCGTTCGGCGGGGTGCAACTGCAGCGCAGCGGCTCCATCACGCGCGGCATCTCGGCGGGCAACAACCGCGACGTGACGGTCGAGTCGGGGCTGCGGATGCAGGTCTCCGGCGAGGTGACTGACGGGGTCGACGTGCAGGCGGTCCTCACGGACGAGAACACGCCGATCTTGCCGGAGGGGACGACGCAGCGCCTCAGCGAGTTCGACCGCGTCTTCATCGAGGTGGCGGCGCCGCAGGGCACGGCGCAGCTGGGCGACTTCGACCTGAACCTGAACCAGGGTGAGTTCGCCCGCATCACCCGCAAGCTGCAGGGAGCGACCGTCTTCGGCAGGCTGCCCGACCCGTCGACGTCCGCGCTGGGCGGCGGCAACGTCACGGTGGCCGGGGCGACGGCGCGCGGCATCTACCGGACGCAGGACCTCCAGGTGCAGGAAGGCGTGCAGGGCCCGTACCGGCTGGAAGGGCTCGACGGCGAGCAGTTCATTATCGTCGTGCCGGGCTCGGAAACCGTCTACCTGAACGGCCAGCAGCTGACGCGCGGGGAGTCCAACGACTATGTGATCGACTACGCGACGGGCGAGGTGACCTTTTCCTCGAACCGGCTCATCACCGAGGAGAGCCGCATCACGGTCGAGTTTCAGTACTCGGCCAACCAGTTCACGCGGACGCTCCTGGCGGCGCAGGCCGATGCAAGCCTCTGGCAGCGCCCGGACGGCACGCCCCGCATCCGGTTCGGCGCGACGGTGGTGCGGGAGGCAGACAGTCGGCAGCTGAGCGAAGAGTTCGGCCTGACGCCGGCCGACTCGGCCCTCCTCGTCCAGGCGGGCGATGACCCGGCCACCCGAAGCGGCGCCGAGCGCGTGGAGTTCGACCCCGAGGCGCCGTTCGTGCAGTACACCCGGGAGGTCGTCAGCGGCGACACCATCTTCGTGCCGCTGGAGGCCGCCCCCGCGCCCGACACGCCCGTCTACCGCGTCCGCTTCACCCGCGTCGGCGACGGCCGCGGCAGCTACGCCCGCGTAGGACGGGCCGCCAACGGCATACGGTACGAGTTTCGCGGGCCGGGCCTCGGCGCCTACGAGCCGATCCGCGTCCTGCCGCAGCCCGAGCAGCAGCGCCTGCTGGACCTGCGCGGCAGCGTCGAGCCGGTGCCGGGGGTGGAGCTGTACGGCGAGTGGGCCAACTCGCTCAACGACGAAAACCGATTTTCGAGCATGGATGCCGGCGACGACCGGGGCACCGCGTATCTGGCCGGGGCCCGCCTGAAGCCGCTCGACCTCACGCTCGGCGACCGCGCGGTGGGACAGGTCTCTGCCACGCTGCGCCGCCGCTTCGCCGGGGACCACTTCGCCTCGTTCGACCGGACGCGGCCCGTCGAGTTTGCCCGACGCTGGAACCTGGGCCTGTCGGGCCTGAGCAGCGACGGCAGCACCGTGCAG
>JAAAOL010000360.1 GCA_009908885.1 Bacteroidota bacterium
CTGCAGCTCACCGACCTGTCGCGCCTCTGGCTGATGGTGGACGTCTACGAGCACGACCTCGCCTGGGTGGACGTCGGCACCGCCACGCAGGTGGATCTGCCGTACCAGCCGGGCACGCGCCTCACGGGCCGCGTCGACTACGTCTACGACACGCTCGATCCCACGACGCGCACCGTCCAGGCCCGCATCACCGTGCCCAACCCGGAGCGCCGCCTCAAGCCCGGCATGTACGCGACGGCGAGGCTCGACGGCGACGCGACCACGCCGCGCCCGACCGTGCCTTCGGAGGCCGTCATCCATACCGGCGAGCGTGCGGTCGTCGTGCTGGCGCTCGGGGACGGGCGCTTTCGTCCCGTGGAGGTCGAGACGGGCCTGGAGGCCGACGGGCAAACGCAGGTTCTCGCTGGTCTCGATGGGGGTGAGCGCGTCGTCACCAGCGCCCAGTTCCTGATCGACTCCGAGGCGCGGCTTAAGAGCGCCGTCGGCGCCATGGTGGCCGGGCACGATCACGGCGACGCAGGCGCAATGGACGACGGCGAGTTGCCCGAACCCGCTTCGGACCCGCCAACCGCGGCGGACGCCGTCTCCGCCGAGCGACAGGGCGACGTGCAGCGCATCGACATCGTCGTCGGCGAGGACGGCCGGTTCGCCCCAGCCCGGATTCAGTTGCAGCAGGGCATCCCGGCGGAGTTGACCTTCACGCGCCACACCGACAAGACCTGCGCCACGGACGTGCAAATTCCGGCCTTCGGCGTGGAGACGACCGACCTGCCACTACACGAGACCGTCACCATTCGCTTCACGCCGGACGAGAGCGGAAGCTTCACCTTCGCCTGCGGGATGGACATGATCGAAGGCACACTGCTGGTGAAGTCGTAGCGGCGAGATTCCTACGGTCTGGATGTCTGGAGGGATGAAAGTACGGATGTGACTTTCCCTTGCACCCACACGCCCACGCTCCCACACCCCCATACGCGAACGCAGAGAGCTCATGCTACAGCGCTTAATCGACTGGAGCGCCCGCAACCGGCTGCTCGTCATCCTGATGACGGGGCTGGTGGCCGTGGCCGGCATCTGGGCCACGCTCAACACGCCCATCGATGCCATCCCGGACCTGTCCGACGTGCAGGTCATCGTCAAGACGGAATATTCCGGGCAGGGCCCGCAGATCGTGGAGGAGCAGGTCACCTATCCGCTCGCCACGGCCCTGCTGAGCGTGCCCTACGCCCGGACCGTGCGCGGGTACTCCATGTTCGGCACGTCGTTCGTCTACGTCATCTTCGAGGACGGCACCGACATGTACTGGGCGCGCAGCCGCGTCCTCGAATACCTCAATCAGGTCGCCGGGACACTGCCGGAGCAGGCCACGCCCGCCCTGGGTCCCGACGCGACGGGCGTGGGCTGGGTCTACCAGTACAGCCTGTCCGACACGACGGGGCAGCACGACCTGGCCGACCTCCGCGCGGTGCAGGACTTCTTCCTCAAGTACGAGCTGCAGGCCGTCGAGGGCGTGGCCGAGGTGGCGACCATCGGCGGGTTCCAGAAGCAGTATCAGGTCGTCGTCGATCCGCAGAAGCTCTCGGCCTACGGCATCGCGCTCTCGCACGTCAGGATGCAGCTCAAGAAGAGCAACCAGGACGTGGGCGGGCGTCTGCTGGAGATGGGCGAGCGCGAGTTCATCGTACGCGGCAAGGGCTACCTGCAGGGCATGGCGGACATCCGCACGATTCCCCTCAAGACGCAGGGGGGGACGGTGATCACGATGGCCGACGTAGCGCGCGTGCAGGAGGGGCCAGAGCTGCGGCGCGGCATCGCCGACAAGAACGGACAGGGCGAGGTCGTGGGCGGGATCATCGTCATGCGCTACGGCGAGAACGCCCAGCAGGTGATCGACAACGTGAAGGCCCGCATCGCTGAGCTACAGCCCGGCCTGCCGGACGGCGTCGAGATCGTGCAGGAATACGACCGCTCGGAGCTGATCCAGAGCGCCGTCTCTACGCTCACGACGCAGATCTGGGAGGAGCTGCTCGTCGTCACGCTCATCGTCATCCTTTTTCTGCTGCACGTCCGCAGCGCCTTCGTGGCCGTCATCACGGTGCCGGTCGGGATTCTGATCTCGCTCGGCATCATGTACCTGCTCGGCATCAACGCCAACATCATGAGTCTGGGCGGCATCGCCATCGCCATCGGCGTGATGGTCGACGCCTCGCTCGTGATGGTGGAGAACGCGCATAAACACTTAGAGCGGGAGAAAGGGGGAGGGGGCGAGCGGGAGCTGACGCGCGAGGAGCGCTTCGGGGCGGTCGTGAGCGCCGCCAAGGAGGTGGGGCCGAGCCTGTTCTTCTCGCTCTTGATCGTGACGGTGTCGTTCCTGCCGGTCTTTACGCTGCAACAGGTCGAGGGACGCCTGTTTCGCCCGCTGGCCTTCACCAAGACGTTCGCCATGGCGGCGGCCTCGATCCTGGCCGTGACGCTCGTGCCCGCGCTCATGGTCATTTTCGTCAAGGGCACCATCCGCCCGGAGTCCAAAAATCCCCTCGCGCGTTTCTTCATCCGCGTTTACCGCCCCGTCATCCAGTGGACGCTGCGCCGCCCGTGGACGGTCGTCGGCACCGCCGCCCTCGTGCTGGTGCTCACGCTCCTGCCCATACAGCGCCTCGTCATCGGACAGACCGTCGTGCCGTTCCCGCAGCTCGGCTCGGAGTTCATGCCGCCACTCAACGAAGGCGACATGCTGTACATGCCGACGACGCTGCCGGGCGTCTCGCCGCAGAAGGCGAAAGAGCTGCTTCAGCAGACCGACCGCATCATCGCCTCCTTTCCGGAGGTCGAGTCCGTTTTTGGCAAGATCGGGCGGGCGGAGACGGCGACGGACCCCGCGCCGCTCTCGATGATCGAGACGACCATCATCCTCAAGGACCGCGATGAGTGGCGCGAGGGGATGACGTGGGACAAGCTGGTGGCCGAGCTGGACCAGGCGATCCAGATTCCGGGCCTGACGAACGCCTGGACAATGCCCATCAAGACGCGCATCGACATGCTGGCGACGGGCATCAAGACGCCGGTGGGCATCAAGGTGGCCGGCGAGGACTTGCGGACGCTGGAGCAGATCGGCCAGCAAATCGAGGCGGCGCTGCGTCCGGCGGACGGGACGCTCTCCGTCTACGCCGAGCGCGTCATGGGCGGCACCTTCCTCGACATCGACATCGACCGGGCCGAGGCGGCCCGCTACGGCCTGACCACGGGCGACGTGCAGGACGTCATCACGAGCGCCATCGGCGGCATGAACGTGACGACGACCGTCGAAGGCCTGGAGCGCTACCCCGTCAACGTGCGCTATCCGCGCGACCTGCGCAACGACCTGCCCGCCCTGCGTCAGGTGCTCGTGCCGATCCCCACGGCCTCGGGAACCGGCTCCGGCGCGCAGGTGCCGCTGGGTCAGCTCGCCGACCTGCGCATCGTGGACGGGCCGCCGATGATCAAGAGCGAGAATGCCCGCCCCAACGCCTGGGTCTTCGTCGACTTGCAGCAGGGCGTCGACGTGGGCACGTACGTGCAGAATGCTCGCCAGATCGTGGCCGAGCAGGTCGACCTTCCGGCGGGCTACTCGCTCACCTGGAGCGGGCAGTACGAGTACATGGAGCGCGCCAACGAGCGGCTGCAGGTGCTCGTACCCATCACGCTGGCCATCATCTTCCTGCTCCTCTTCCTGCACTTCAAAAACGTGTGGGAGACGACGCTGCTGATGATCACCCTGCCCTTCGCCGTCGTCGGGGCCGTCTGGCTGATGGCCGTGCTCGACTTCAACATGAGCATCGCCGTGGGCGTCGGCTTCATCGCCGTGGCGGGGCTGGCCGCCGAGACGGGCGTCGTGATGCAGGTGTACCTGGACGAGGCCGTCGCGCGCTACCGGAAGGAGGGGCGCCTCGTCTCCAGAGACCGCCTGATGGCCGCGCTGGAGGAGGGCGCCGTGGACCGCGTCCGCCCGAAGCTGATGACCGTCTTTACCACCATCCTCGGTCTCATGCCCATCATGCTGGGCACCGGCACGGGCAGCGAGGTGATGCGCCGCATCGCCACGCCGATGGTGGGCGGCCTCGTCTCGTCCACCATCCTGACGCTCGTCGTCATCCCCGCGTTCTACGCCATCGTGCAGCGCCGCCGCCTACAGTCGCTTTTCGACGAGGAGGCCGCCACGCAGCAGGCCGGCGATGGGCAGACGAACGAAACGCCCGAACTCCCGGCCTCCACGGAGGCTGCGTCAGACTGAACATTCCCTCTGTCTATCCACCACTCACGAACCACCATCCACCATGACGACCACCCTCCGTACCCTACTTCCCGCGATCCTGCTCCTGTTCACCCTGGCCGCCTGTGGCGACGCGGCGGACGACGACATGCCTATGGACGAGGGGGAGATGGCCGAGCACCACGACGACATGCCCCGGCAAGGCATGGACGCTGACGACCACGCCCCCGGCGCCATGATGGACGGCCAGGCCGCCATGCCGCACATGCAGGACGGCGTGCAGGTCGTCGAGGTCGAGGCTGGGCCGGACGGCTACGTTCCCGGACGCATCGCCCTGGAGGCAGGCGTTCCGGCGCGGATCATCTTCACGCGCACCACTGAGTCGGCCTGCCTGGAGCAGGTGCAGGTGCCCGCCTTCGGCGTCGAGACGACCGACCTGCCGATGAACGAGCCCATCAGCGTCGAATTCACGCCCGACGAGACCGGCACCTTCCAGTTCGTCTGCGGGATGGACATGCAGCACGGCACGATGGTGGTCACCTCCTGATGTGCTCCGGCGAGTGTCTTTCGCATCCCCTCACGCACACCACGCGCCCCGATGACTTCCTCCCCCGATCACGACGCGCACGATCATCACGACGACCACGATCAGCAGGACGGGCACGAGAGCGATCACGACCACGGCGGCCACCACGAGCACCACGCCCAGATGGTGGCCGACTTCCGGCGGCGCTTCTGGATCTCGCTGATCGCCACGGTGCCGATCCTGGCGCTCAGTCCCATGATTCAGGGCTGGCTCGGCATCGCGGGAACGCTGAGCTTCACGGGCGACGTCTGGATGCTGCTCGGCCTCAGCACGTTCGTCTACGGCTACGGCGGGTGGCCCTTCCTGTCCGGGCTCGTCGAAGAGCTGCGCGACCGTCAGCCGGGCATGATGACGCTCGTCGGTTTCGCGATCACAGTAGCGTATGCGTACAGCGCCGCCGTCGTCTTCGAGTTGCAGGGCAAGTTGTTCTTCTGGGAGACGGCGACGCTGATCGACCTGATGCTGCTGGGCCACTGGGTCGAGATGCGGTCGGTGATGGGCGCGAGCCGGGCGCTGGAGGAGTTGGCCAAGCTGATGCCGTCCGAGGCGCACCGCCTGCGCGACGACGGCGAGACGGAGGACGTGCCCGTGGCCGACCTGCGCGAGGGCGACCGCGTGCGGATCAAGAGCAGCGAGAAGATCCCGGCGGACGGGCGCGTGGTGGAGGGCGAGAGCAGCGTCAACGAGAGCCTGCTCACCGGCGAGAGCGAGCCGGTAGCTAAAGGCGAGGGCGACGAAGTCATCGCCGGGAGCGTCAACGGGCGCGGCACGCTCGTCGTGGAGGTCGAGAAGACGGGCGAGGCGAGCTACCTGAACCAGGTCGTCGGGCTCGTCCGCGAGGCGCAGGCGTCGCAGAGCCGCACGCAGAATCTGGCCGACCGCGCCGCCTTCTACCTGACCCTCGTCGCCCTCACCGTCGGCGTCGTGACGTTCGTCGCCTGGTTCATGGGCGTCGGGCGCGACCTCACGTTCTCCATCGAGCGCGCCGTGACCGTCATGGTCATCACCTGCCCGCACGCGCTCGGCCTCGCCATCCCGCTCGTCGTGGCCGTCTCCACCAGCCTGAGTGCCCGGCGCGGGCTGCTGATCCGCAACCGCACCGCCTTCGAGCAGGCCCGCCACCTCGACACGGTCGTCTTCGACAAGACGGGCACGCTCACGGAGGGACGCTTCGGCGTGACGGACATTCTTCTGGTAGATGAGGCGACCGAGGACGACGTGCTGCGCCTCGCCGCCGCCGTCGAAACGGGGAGCGAACATCCCATCGCCGAGGGCGTGCTGCGCGCGGCGGAGGAGCGCGACCTGGACGTGCCGGAGGCGACCGACTTCGAGGCGATCACGGGCAAGGGCGTCCGCGCGGCGGTCGAGGAAGAGTTGGTGCGGGTGCTGAGTCCCGGCGCGGCGGAAGAGGAAGGGCTCGACGCCTCGGGCATCGACAGCAGCGAGCTGGAGCAAGCCGGGAAAACCGTCGTCTACGTCGTACGCGGTGACGCAATCGTCGGAGCGCTGGCCCTGGCCGACGTGATCCGCGACGCGTCGAAGGAGGCCGTGCAGACGCTCCACGAGATGGGGCTCGACGTGGTCATGCTCACCGGCGACCGCCAGGCCGTGGCCGCCTGGGTGGCCGACGAACTGGGCCTCGATCGCGTCATCGCCGAGGT
>JAAAOL010000075.1 GCA_009908885.1 Bacteroidota bacterium
TACTTGGTCTGCACGGAGCAGAAGGACGAAAAGCGTACCGTTCTGCTTGGCGGTGACAGGATGGCAGGGATTGCGGAGGCGAAGGGCACACTGGTTCGGATTGGTGATGGCTGGATCCTGTTTTCGCACCGTCCTCGCGAACCTGTGGCGGCGCACGCCATTTCAGTCACGCATTTCGACTGCCGATGGTCGAGGTACGATGGTCGGCCGTCGATGGCACAGAGCGGTCGGCAACGACCGAGCTTCGACAATCGACAATCGGTAATCGCAAATCGCCCTTCGCCCCTCGACCCTCGCATGATTCAGCTGCAGAACATCCACCTGGCCTTCGGCGGCGAGCCGATCCTCGACGGCCTCTCGTGGGCCATCACGTCGGGGCAGCGCATCGGCCTGATCGGGGCGAACGGGGCGGGCAAGTCGACGCTGCTGAAGCTGATCGCCGGGCAGCTCACGCCGGACGCGGGCACGGTGCACATGAGCGGCACCACGAGCGTCGGCTACCTGGCGCAGGACGTGCAGGAGATGGACCCCGACCGCAGCGTGGTGGATGAGGCGCTGACGGCCTTCGCGGACGTGCTGGCGCTCCAGGCCGAGGAAGACCGCCTCACCGCCGCGCTGGCCGCCGAGGACGACCACACGACGGAGCGCTACGAGCAGCTGCTGCACGACCTCGACCGCGTGCACACGCGCCTCACCGCCCGCGAGGCGCACCGCATCCGCCCCCGCACCGAGGCGGTCCTCACCGGCCTCGGCTTCGAGCCGGACGACCTGGACCGCCCCGTCGGCACGTTCTCCGGCGGCTGGCGCATGCGCGTGGCCCTCGCCAAGATCCTGCTCACCGAGCCCGACTACCTGCTGCTCGACGAGCCCACGAACCACCTCGACATCGAGAGCATCGCGTGGTTCGAAAAGTACCTGAAGGGCTACAACGGCACCGTCGTCCTGGTCAGCCACGACCGCTACTTCCTGGACCGCATGGTGACCCACATCGCCGAGCTGGTCTACGGCCAGATCAACGAGTATGCGGGCAACTACAGTTTCTACCTGGAGGAGCGCGAGAAGCGCCGCGAACTTCAGCGCGCGGCCCACGAGAACCAGCAGAAAGAGATCGCCGAGATCGAGCGCTTCATCGAGCGGTTCCGCTACAAGGCGTCGAAGGCGAAGCAGGTGCAGAGCCGCATCAAGTACCTGGAGAAGATGGACCGCATCCCGCCGCCGCCCAGCGAGGAGGCCGAGATCACGATCCGCTTCCCCGAGCCGCGCCGGTCGGGCCGCATCGTGTTGGAGCTGTCGCGCTTCAGCAAGACGTACGTCACCGACGAGGGCGCCGTCGAGGTGTTCGACGACGCCGGGCCGCTCACCATCGAGCGCGGCGCCAAGGTCGCCCTCATCGGCAAGAACGGCGCGGGCAAGTCGACCCTCGCTCGTATTCTGCGCGGCACCGAGCCGTTCGACGGCACGCGCGAGCTGGGCTACCACGTCGAGCTGACCTACTTCGCCCAGCACCAGGCCGAGGAGCTTACGCCGGGCCACACGGTGCTGGAGTCGCTTCGCGAGAAGGCGCGCGGCCAGTCCGAGACCGAGTTGCGCACGCTGCTGGGCGCGTTTCTGTTCGAGGGGGACGACGTGTTCAAGCCGGTGAGTGTCCTCTCCGGGGGCGAGAAAAGCCGCCTCGCGCTGGCCCGCACGCTGCTGCGTCCGGCCAATTTCCTCATCCTCGACGAGCCCACGAACCACCTCGACATGCAGTCCATCGGCGTGCTGATCGAGGCGTTGCAGCAATACGGCGGCTCGTTCGTCGTCGTCAGCCACGACCGCCACTTTCTCGACGAGGTGGCCAACGGCGTCTGGCACGTCGGCGACGGGCGGGTGGACACGTTCGACGGCACCTACTCCGAGTACGAGTGGCACCGCGACCACGGCACGGCAGCGCGGCTGGCCGAGCATCGCTCCGCCGAGACGCCGGCCCCGGACGGTGCGGACGAGCCGGACGCGCGTCCGCAGGAATCGACCTCATCGTCCGGCCCGAAGACGAAAGCCCAGAAGCGACGCGAGGCGGAGGAACGCCGTCGGCGCTACGAGGCGCTGCAGAACGGCACGCTGGACGACTTCAGCCTGCTCAACGCGTATCAGCTCCGCCAGAAGGTGGAGGAGACCGAGGCCGCCATCCTGGAAAAGGAGGAGGAGCAGGCCGCCCTCGAAGCCGCCCTCGCCGACCCGGCCCTCTACGACGACGCCGACGAGGCCCAGGCGACGACGCAGCAGTACGAGGCGATCCAGCAGGACCTCGCCGCGCTGTACGAGACGTGGGAGACGCTGGCCGAGCACCTGGCCGCGCAGGAGAGCTGAACCCGTCTCATCCGGCAGCGTAGCAGATTATAACTGCACCTACTCGCATCTCGTGCCATGAGCGTAGCGCTCGACGCCTTACTGGTTCGCACCGACGATACGTGCGGAGGTCGGCTCCGCGTGAGCGGCACCCGCGTCACGGTGCTGCAACTGGCCCTGCTGTACCGGCGGGGGCTGACGCCCGAGGAGATCGCCGATCAGTACCCGCACCTCTCCCTGGCGCAGGTCTACGCGGCGCTGGCGTACTATCACGCCAATCGGGAGGAGATCGAAGCGGCGTGGCAGCAGGAGGACGACGATGCTCGTCGCCTGGAGCAGCAATTCGCTGACCGCTCCGGGAACTGATGCTCCGGCTGTACCTGGATGAGGATGCGATGTCCCGGGCCCTCGTGCAGGGCTTGCGAGCGCGCGGCGTCGACGTGCTCACCGTCGCGGAGGCGGGACGTGCCGGGCAGGACGATGGCGACCAACTCCAGTTCGCTGCAGAGCGAGGGCGCGTCCTCTACACGTTCAACGTCGCCGACTTCTGCCGCCTGCACGAAGCCTACATGCATCGAGGTATGAGGCACGCGGGCATCGTCGTAGTGCCGCGCCAGCGCTACGGGGTCGGTGCGCAGGTCCGCAAGCTGTCGGAGCTGGTGCGTACGCATTCATCCTGAGCAATGCGAAACAGGCTCATCTTCCTGTAACTCTCCATCCTACCGTCACAGTACCGAGCTCCAATTTCCCTTCCCGTCTCCAGGCACCGTGCGTCAGGGACGACGCTCCTGTGCACGTCACACTACAGCACTGCCGCTGTCCCGACACGGATCCGCGCCGCGTGCGTACACACCGATGTGTTCATGCGTGGCATACTGCTTGCGTGCTCCTGATGGCGTGTACTACGAACCGACGTGCCTCGATCGCTATGCGGTTTTTTGGGCTGCTCCTGCTCCTGCTGATGGGCCTAGCCGGGATCAGTCCGGCGCAGGCGCAGATCGCCAAGCTGCCGCACCCGGACACGACGCGCGGCAACTTCTTCGGCGTCTCCGTAGCCATCGACGGCGACCGGGCGCTGGTGGGCGCGAGCGGCGAGACGACCTGCGGCCCGAACGCGGGCGCGGCGTACGTCTTCGAGGAGCAGGGCGAGACGTGGCACGAGGTGGCCCGCCTGACGCCCAGCGTGTGCATCCCGGGCGAGTTCTTCGGACGCTCCGTGGCCCTCAGCGGCGACCGCGCACTCGTGGCGGCCTCCGCCGAGTTCTTCGCCTCCAGCGCCTCTAACGCGGCGTACCTGTTCGAGCGCTTGGACGATGGCACGTGGGACCAGGTGGCCCGCCTGACGGTGGAGCCGACCCGGCCCGAGGGGGCGTTCGCGGCCTCCGTCGCGCTGGACGGCGACCGGGCGCTCATCACCACCTGGGGCGACCCGTCGCAGGGGCGCTACGGTGGGGCGGCCTACGTCTTCGAGCCCGACAGCACCGGCACGTGGCGGCAGGTCGCGCGACTGACGGGCAGCGCCTCCACGAAGGACGGCATCTTCGGCGGCCCGGCCGCACTGGACGGCGACCGCCTGGCGGTGGCAGCCTCGACGTACTTCGAGGAAGAGCCCGGTTCGGTGTATCTGTTCGAGCGTGCCGCCGACGGGACCTGGCGGGAAACGGCGCGCTTCGGCGACGTCGACGAGTTCTTCGTCAGCCTCGCGCTGGAGGACGACCGTCTGCTCGTCGGCGAGAGCAAGGCCGGACGGGACGACAGTGGCGCGGCGACGGTCTACGAACCTGACTCGACCGGCACGTGGCGGCGCGTCGCGGCGCTGACGCCCGAGCATCCGTACGCGCACGGCGGCTTCGGCAGCGCCGTCTCGCTCGACGGCGACCGGGCGCTCGTCGCGGGCTACGATGAGCAGCTGGGCAACGAGTTCAACATCGACCGCGTGGTGTATGTCTTCGAGTACGACGCCGTCGCCGGAGCCTGGCGCCAGCAGCACGTCGTCGACATCGGCGAGGTGGCTTTCGGCACGGCGATCGATCTGGACGGCGCCCGCGCCCTCATCGGACGCGCCTCGGAAGCCGAACCCGGCGCGGCCTACGTCGTTCGGATCCGGTAGGTCGAAGGAACGTCTTCAGTCTGCACCCTGCTTCCGCCGCGTACTTCGCCCCAGCCTGCTCGTCCTATGCGTCGTCTGCCCGTGTTGCTCGTCGTCCTCCTGCTCATGCTCGGCACGGGCGTGGGGTGCTATACCGCGACGGAGCCCATCGTCCGCAGCGACACGCCCGCCTATGCGCGGGCTGCCGAGCACTACGTGGCCTTCGAGACGGCCGATGCGCTGGCTGCCGCACTCCGGTATGACGCTCCGACGGGCCCGCTGATCAGCGCCCACCGGGGCGGCCCGATGCGGGGCTACCCGGAGAACGCCCTCGCCACGTTCGAACACACGCTGCGCTACGGCCCGGCCTTTCCCGAGGTCGACGTGCGGATGACGCGCGACAGCGTGCTGGTGCTGCTGCACGACGAGACGCTGGAGCGCACGACGACAGGGCGCGGCGCGCTGGCCGACCACACCCTCGCCGAGACGCGCCGCCTGCTGCTCAAGGACCCGATGAACGTCATCACGCCGTTCCGGATGCCCACGCTGGCCGAGGCGCTGGCCTGGGCCGAGGGACGCGCCGTGCTCCAGCTCGACGTGAAGCGCGGCGTCCCGCCCGAGACTGTCGTCGACGCCGTCCGTCGCCACGATGCGGCGAACCGGGTCATCGTCATCACCTACACGCTGGACGCCCTGCGGCGCTACCACCGCCTCGCGCCCGATCTCGTCCTCTCGGCCACGGCGGAGACGGCCGAGGAGGTCGAGGCGATCCTCGGCAGCGGCGTCGACCCGTCCCGGCTGATCGTCTTCACGGGCGTCGGCACGGTGCGACCCGCCGTCATCGACCAGCTGCACGCCCACAACATCCGGGCGATCCTGGGTACGTTCGGTGCCATCGATGAGCGCGCGGCGCGGGTGGGCCCGGAAGTCTTTCAGGCACTCATCGACCAGGGCGTCGACGTCCTCGCCACGGACAACGTGCGCGTCGCCGCCCGGGCGGTCCAGGCCTACGAGGCGGTGCCTGCGCGGTGAGGAAACGAGGAGGGGATGCACCGAGGAAACGAGGCGTCGTGCAGATCGAGGGTATCCTCGTTTCTTCGCCTCTTTGGCTCCTCGTCGCTCCCGAACTTCAGCCGCCTGCCGTCCCTCGGACGATCCTTTCCAGCCAGTCGCGCAGATACCCCGTAGCGCCCGGCAGCAGCGGGATCGCGCCGATGCCGCGTCGGTCGAGCGTGCGCCGGTGGCGGCTCTGCGGATACTGATCGTCGGCGTCGCGCCAGGGGTAGAGGACGACGGCCTGCGCCGCCTGCTGCCCGCGAATCCGGATGGCGTCGCGGTAGCGGTGGAGCGTGTTGAGCGCATCGGGGGGCGGGCCCGGTAGGCCGTAGCGCCGTCGGTAGCGGGGCGAGGCGTCGAGGCGGTACTTGGCATCCAGGATGTAGTGCGTCACATCACCTTCGGCGGATTGGACTGACAGCAACAGGTCCGGCTGCTGGGGGACGAGGACGTCGCGCCCGCCGAAGCGTGGGTTGTACGTCACGGTGATGCGCTGCTCGCCCGTCGTAAACCGGATGCGCTGCCGCCGCCCGCGCCGCAGCCGCAGCGTCAGCCCGCGCTGCTCTACGGCGACGAGGTCACGCAGCGGCGTCGCGTCGCCCGTTAGCGCTGCGAGGAGGCGGACGAGGGTGAGCGTGCACCAGTACTCGTAGAGCCGGTGCAGGTCCTTGAGCGCGAGGCGGAGGGGCGCGCCGTCCAGAACGAGGCCGCGCTGGAGGCGGAGGCACGCCTGGTACGCCTCGCGGTAGCCGGGCGCCGTGCGGAGCCGCTGCGTCGGCTGGAGCGGCGGCTCGCCCTCGGCAGCGGTCAGCACCGGCAGGTGCCGCAGGTCGGCGAGGCGATGCTGCAGGGCGTCCATCTCGCGCAGCACCTGCCGTCGGCGGACGCCGGGGCGGCGCTGTTGCTCGTCGTCCAGGATCTCAGCGAGGCGCAGGTGGAGGCGGGCGAGGCCTCCGGCCAGCCAGCGGTGCTCGGGCGTGTCGAGCGTGTAGCGGTGCTGGTCGGCGGGCAGGTAAGCG
>JAAAOL010000081.1 GCA_009908885.1 Bacteroidota bacterium
AGACACGCAGTACGGACTGGATGGATTTCGTCTGCCGCTACGGCTATCACGACCAGAGCCACTTCATCAAAGAGGTCCGCCGCTTCACGGGCTTCACCCCGCAGCAACTGCTGCAGATCCCGGTGCTCGCGGACCATCGACCGCGCACGGACTGAGGAATTTTTACTATCGAAGGTCGGCGTCAGGCCAGAGATTAGTGATACCGTTTTCGCTCGGCGATGTCCGCAACGCTGAGAACGTGATGCGTAATCCGTGAGAGGGGGTTGTTAAAGCGTCTGCTCTCGCCCGCCACGCAACACGCAATACGAAACAGGACTCACGGCGTGTGACCTCGGAGATCCTGACGTCTCGAATCTGAATGAGTATGATAAGCAACGTGGTGCCCTATCGCTTACCGTGGGACAAACCCCGGACCACAGACAGCTTGTCCCGCCCGTGATGCGGGGACAGACGGCGGAAAAAAGCTCGTTCTGGCGGTCCGTCGTCCGCGGTCTGCGGTCCAGATAGTTCCATTTCCCCGACGCGTCCTTATGCTCGACATTCGGAATCTCGTGAAAGTCTATCCGGGCCCGGTGGCGGCGCTCCAGGGCATCGACCTCTCGATCGGGCGCGGGATGTTCGGTCTGCTCGGCCCCAACGGTGCGGGCAAGACGACGCTGATGCGCATCCTGGCCGGGCTCCTCGAACCCACGTCGGGCCGCGTCACCCTGGACGGCGTCGACGTCACGGAGGCCCCGGAGCTGCTGTGGCCGCGCCTCGGGTACCTGCCGCAATACTTCGGCTTCTACCCGAACCTGACGGGCGAGGCCATGCTGCTCCACCTGCTGCGGCTGAAAGGCGTGGACGCGCCGGGCGGACCGAAGGCGCTATGTGCGGAGCTGTTGGAGCGCGTCAACCTGACCGCAGCGGCGACGCGCACGGTGAAGGGCTACTCCGGCGGGATGCGGCAGCGGCTCGGCATCGCCCAGGCCCTCGCAGGCGACCCGGACCTGATCATCGTGGATGAGCCGACGGCCGGGCTGGATCCGGAAGAACGCCTCCGCTTCTACCACCTGCTCGCCGAGATGGCAGCGGACCGCATCGTGCTGCTGTCGACCCACATCGTCGAGGACGTGGCGATGCTGTGTCCGCGCTTCGCCGTCATCCGCGAGGGCCGGTTGCTGACGACGACGTCGCCCGCCGAGGCGCGGGCCAACCTGGACGGCGCCGTGTATGAGGGGCAACCCGCCTCCGACGCTATCGACGCGCTGGCGATCGCGCACACGGTCATCCGGCGGCACCTCGTCGAAGGCCGCACGTTGCTCCGCCTGCACGTCCCAGAGGGCGCGCCGCCGCCGGGATTTCGGCCCGTGGCAGCGACGCTGGAGGACGCCTATCTGCTGCTGATGCGCCAGGCGGAGGCCACAGCGAATCGGGGCTCTGAAGGTCTCCACACGGAGGCGACATGAGCGGACGTCGCCTCGGGACCATCGCCGGGCACGAGCTGCGCGTGCACCTGACGGGGCCGCTCTTCTGGGCGCTGGTGCTGTTCATCGGGCTGGCCACCGTCAGCCTCAACCCCGGCGCGCTGATCCCGGCGAGTGGGGCGTCGGGCGAGGGGGCGCAGCTGTTCATCAACTCGCGCTACGTTGCCGCCGAGAGCTTCGCGCTGGTCAGCTTCTTCCTCTACAACTTCTTCGCCGCGATCATGGCGGGGCTGTCCGTCCTCCGCGACGACGAGGACCGGGTGACGGAGCTCCTGCACGCGACGCCGCTCACCTCCGGCGAGTATGTGCTCGGCAAGGTCGTCGGCGTCATGGGCGCGCTCGGGCTGGCGCTCGTGCTCCACACGGGGATCCTGATCTGGTTTGCGCAGCTGGCGCCCGTCTGGAACGCGGCGACCGTGCGCGGGCCGTTCGTGCTCTCGCACTTCGTCGGGCCGGCGCTGACGTTTGCCCTGCCGGGCATCTGGTTTTCGGCGGGCCTCGCCTTCGCCGTCGGCGAGTGGACGCGCCGCCCCCTCGCCGTCTACGCCGTCCCGACTGTCCTCTTTCTGGTCACGGTATTCGTCTTCAACGCGGCGCCGCTTCGGGGGCTGCCCTCCGCCGTGGAGCACGCGCTGATGATCGCCGACCCGTCGGGGCTGCGGTGGCTGCGGCAGACGGCCTTCGCCGTGGATCGGGGCATCGCCTTCTACAACACCGCGCCCATCCCGTACGACGCCGTCTTCCTGCTGTGTCGGCTCGTCGTAGTCGGCCTGCCGCTGCTCGCCGTGGCGGTCTCCGTGCGCCATTACCGCGACACACTCACCGGCAGCCAGCGGACCCGGCGAACGGCGCCGGAGCAACCGTCGGACGCGCGTCCCGCTCTGAGCAACCAGCGCCTCTCGTTTCGGTCTTTGCGGGATCTCGGCATGACGGTCCGTGCGCCGGGGTTCGGGGCGAGTGTGAGGCAGGTGCTGCGCGCTGAACTCCGTGAGCTGCGGGCGCAACCGGCGGCCTACCTGTTCGGCGGCCTCACCCTGCTGCTGGTGGTAGAGTTCGCGACGTCCGCCGAGGTGGCGGGGGCGCCCGTGCTGCTGACGGCGGGCATCCTCGCCGTCGGGACCATCGAGGTGATCTCGTTTCTGCTGTGCCTGCTTCTGCTCTTCTACACGGTGGAGTCGGTCCATCGTGAGCGGAGCACGGGCTTCGAGGCGATCCTGTACGCCGCGCCGCTGCGCACGAGCGCGCTCCTGCTCGGCAAGAGCCTGGCGGGCGGCGTGCTGGTCGGTATCGTGCTGCTGAGCTGCACCGCGCTGGGCACGGTCCTCGTGGCGATGCTGGGCGAACAGGTGGAGCTCTGGCCGTTTGGGCTGGTCTGGGGCGGCATCGTGGGGCCGACGCTGGTGCTGTGGCAGGCTTTCGTCCTGATGCTGCTCGCCCTCTTTCGCGGGCGCTACGCCGCCTATGCCATCGGGCTGAGCGTGCTGGGCGTCTCCCTCTTCGCGGCGCTGAGTGGCGCGACGACCTGGGTCACCAACTGGACGGTGTCGGGCGCGTTGCGGTGGAGCGACATGGGCCTCTTCACGCTCAACGGCACGCCGCTGCTGCTCAACCGGATCGTAGCGCTGGGCCTCGGCGCGGTGCTCGGGGTCGTCGCCATCCGGGTCTTCCCCCGCACCCGGCGCGACCCCGCCAGGACGCTCGACCGCCTTCGCCCCGCAGGCCTCGCGCGCATGGCGCTGCGCCTCGCTCCGTTCGCTGCCATCCCGCTCCTCGCGGGCGGCTATCTCGCCGTCGAGGTGAACACGGGCTTTCAGGGCGCGGGGGCCGCAGAGCGCGACCGGGCCTACCGCCAGCAGCACCTGGCGACGTGGGGCGACGTCACCTCGCCCCACCGCACGCACATCGACCTGCGCGTCGACCTCCACCCGCAGGCGCGGCGGGCCGACATCGAAGGTCGCTACACGCTCGTCAACACGACGACCGTTCCCATGCAGCACCTGCCGTTCACGGTCCGCCCGTCGTTCGGGCCCGTGACCTGGACGCTCGGTGGAGAGACGGCCGAGGCTTCGTACCGAGCGGGCCTGTACGTCCTGACGCCCCCTGCGCCGCTGCCGCCGGGCGACACGGCACACGTCGGGTTCGCCTACACCGGAACCTATCCGCCCGGCTTCACCCGGAATGGGGGCGGCGTCGAGCAGTTCGCGCTGCCCTCCGGCGTGGTGCTCCATACGCTGCGGGACGACTTCCTGCCTGTCCCGGGCTTCGTCGACACGATCGGGCGGGCGGAGGCGGAGCGGTACGCCCCGTCTGCCCCGGACCTGGCGGCCTGGACGGGCATCCTCGATCCAGTCGTCGGCGAGGCGACGCCGTTCACGACGCGCATCGAGGTGGCGGCGCCGAGTGCGTACACCGTCAACAGCGTCGGTGAGAAGACCAGCGAGCGTACCGAAGAAGGACGCACGACGGTCGTCTGGGAAAGCACCGAGCCGATACGGGCGCTGAATATCGTCGCAGGCCGGTGGGACGTGCGCCGTCAGGCGGAAGCCGCCGTGTTCTACCACCCGGAGCACGATCACAACGTCGAGGAGATGGTGGCGACGCTGGCCGCCGCCCGCCGGTGGTATTCTGAGTGGTTCTACCCGTATCCCTGGTCCGAACTCCGGCTCAACGAATTTCCGAACACCGTCACGATCGCCCAGGGCTTTCCCACCAACATCTCGTTTTCGGAGGGCCTCGGCTTCCTGGCGCGCACCGAGGCCGTGCCGAGCCCGGTCTTCACCGTCACGGCGCACGAGGCGGCGCACCAGTGGTGGGGCAACCTGCTCACCCCCGGCGATGCTCCGGGCGCTGACGTCCTCATCGAAGGCATGGCGCACTACAGCACGCTCCTGCTCTACGAGGCCGAGCGCGGGCTACGTGAGCGGATGGCCTTCGCGCGCGATCTCGAAGCGCGCTACCTCACGCGCCGCCGCGTCGATGCGGAACGCCCTCTCGCCGCGATGACCGACGAAGGGCGACCCGGCGACGAGACCGTCGTCTTCGACAAGGGGGCGTGGGCGCTGTGGATGCTCCACCACTACCTCGGGCACGAGCAGATGGTGGCCGGGCTCCAGGCGTTTATCCGTGCCTACCGCGCGCCACCGGACGGAGACCATCCCGCCGTGCAGGACCTGATCGCGACGCTACGCCCGCTCGGCGCCGATTCCGCAGCCTTTCAGCGCATCGTGGAGCAGTGGTTCTTCGACGTCGTCCTGCCCGAATACCGCGTGTCTGAAGCGACCGTCGCCGAGGCCGGGGGGCGGTGGACCGTCACGGCGACGGTAGAGAACGTGGGAACGGGATCGATGCCCGTCGAAGTCGCCGTCGCGCGCGGCGTGCGGTTTCGGGAGGCTGCCCGTGACGCAGCGACCGCATACATCGAGGCCCGACGAACGATCACGCTGGGGCCGGGCCAGGTGCAGCGCGTCACGTGGACCGTCGATTTCCCCCCGGAGCGCATCGTCGTCGATCCCGACGTGCTGGTATTGCAGGCCAACCGTGATCGTGCCGTGGCGTCCCTCTGAGCGCATCGTCCTCGGCCCCGCAAGTGGGCACCATTTGCCGGGTGAGGCTGTTCGTATGCCCAGAACGTTGCCGTGCAGACAGGGAAGAGCCCGTCTAATACTGACTCAGATTGTTGGTGTCCGGATCCTGATTTCGTCTGTCGTGGTCCGTGATGCCAAATCCGGCTGAGTGGTATGACGTAGTCCCGCGGGGCCGGATTTGGGGTTGGACGTGTGTCGGGGTGGACGTATGGACGTGACTCGCCTCCAACCCTTCAACCTTTCAACCCTCCATACACCAACTCAGTAACCGGAGTTGGTGTGACAGGCACGGGCCATCGTTCCAGCAGCGCCTTATCACGCATTACGTATCACGCATCACGTTCTGAGCTATACGGACATCGCCAAGCGAAAACGTCTAACATGGAGATCCCCGGTTCGGTATATCAGCGGCTCGTGTGGCTGCTACAGGTCATCATGCTCGTCGGCGCGGGCCTGTCCATCCTGGAGCAGCAGTGGCTCAATGCGGTGCTGATCCTCGGCATTCTGCTCCTGACCTTCGTGCCGATAGTGGTGACCCGGCGCCTTCAGTTTCCCGTGCCGCACGAGTTCGAGTTGTTGGCCATCCTGTTCCTCTTCGCCTCGCTCTACCTGGGCGAGATCCGGGAGTACTACGTGCGGTTCTGGTGGTGGGACCTCGTGCTTCACATGGGCTCAGCCTTCCTCCTCGGGATCGTGGGGTTCCTGCTCGTCTACGTGCTGAACCAGCAGGAGCGGGTCCACCTCGACATGACGGCGAGCTTCGTCGCGCTGTTTGCGTTTGCCTTCGCCGTGGCGGGGGGCGCTCTCTGGGAGATCTTCGAGTACGTCATGGACACCGTCTTTGGGCTGAACATGCAGAAGAGCGGGCTCGTGGACACCATGTGGGACCTGATCGTCAACACGGTGGGGGCGGGCGCGATGGCCGCCCTCGGCTACGTCTACATGAAGCAGGACCGCAGCTCGTTCGTGGAGCGATGGATACGGCGCCTGTCCGCGGCCTCAGAGTACCGAGACGAAGGCTGAGTCCAGGCCGATAGGGACGAGCGCTGTCTTGCTGGCTGCGTCGCCGGGCGGCTTGACCCCGCAGAAGGCCGTCCCGGAGCCCTGTGCCGTCGCCGTGCCGTCGTGTCCGGATCTCAGTTCCGCCCGTCGTGATGCGTCGTGGAGGCAGCGGGATGTTCGGAGCGCAGGTGGATGGGGCGCGTTTCTCGGCAAGCGCGGGCGTGCCGTCAAAGCAGCGCGCTGATGAGTAGCCAACCGCCCCAGCCGAGGAACCCGACGCCAGCCAGGCGGCCGACCCCGTCGCCCGCCGGGACCACCTTCTCGATTAGGCACAGCGCCGTGAGTGCGGCCATCCAGAGCAGGTTCATCACCCCGAGCACGAACATGAGTGCCATCATCGCCCAGCAGCAGCCCGCGCAGTTCCAGCCGTGGCGCAGG
>JAAAOL010000403.1 GCA_009908885.1 Bacteroidota bacterium
GCGCCACAGCTTCCGGAGCCGATCCAGCGACCAGCCATCCTGTGAGGGCACCATCGCGAGGACGATCAGCAGGTAGAGTGCCAAAAGGCCGGTGTGGTAGAACCACGCGTATTGCCGCAGGAGGCCGCCCAGGATGAGGTAGCCCACCGCTGCCATCGGCAGCACCCATCGCGTGCGCCAGCCCACCATGCCGAGGACCAGCAGCGTGGCCGTCATCGCCTGAAAGATGCCCAGCGCGACGGGCGAGGCGGTGAAGGCCTCGAAGCCCGGAATCAGGTTCAGCAGGGTCATCACGCCCATCGGATGCACCAGCTCGCGGGGCAGCGCCGCCGTGCTCGGCAGGTGCTCCCACAGCGTGCTCACCAGCAGCACGAAACACACCAGCACCCGGATGGCGCCGATGGTGCCGGGCGTGGCGGTGCCCACGAAGCGGTCCTCGAGTCGCGGGGAGTGCAGCAGGGCGGTCCATCCGGCGAAGGCCAGAACGGCCAGCGCGCCGTAGATGACCATCTCCATCCACTCGCCCAGAAAGAAGTCGAGCGACTGCGACGGATAGGCGGCGAACAGGTCGTTCAGCAGGGCGACGCCACGACCCTCATAGGCCGCCGTGAGCAGTGGAGGCGCGACGAGCGTACCGAACAGCAGCCACAGGCCGCCGAGCAGCAACAAGAAGAGCGGGAGGCGAAGCCGGTATCGTCGAGCCATAGGCAGATACGTCAGGGTTTGCCAAGTGCTACCACGATGTGCGCGCCCTCTTCGGCCGTCACGTCTGCCGTGTAGCGTTCGTGCAGCGCCAGCAGGGCGCGCCCCAGGAGGCCGGTGTTCAGATTGATGCGTCGGTTGGCCAGCAAGGTAGATACGACCTGATAGAGCAGCCGGTTACGGGCCGAGACGTAATGTTCTTCCAACACCTCGTAGTCGGGGAAGTAGCCGAGCAGCATCGCGCGGTCATAGTGGCGGTGATGCTTCGGGATGACGGGCCGCACCGACGACGGCACCGAGACGATCAGCCTGCCGCCCGGCGTCAGCACGCGGTCGAGGTGCTCGATAAACGATGGCAGCAGGTCATCCGGAATATGCTCGAACGTCTCCACGCAGGTGACGAGTGAAAACAGTTCGTCGAGCGTGGCGATGTCTTGCGCCCGGAAGGTGACGGGCAGTTCGTGCGAGAAGGCCTGCGCAAACTTGATCGGCTTCTCGTCCACGTCGATGCCGAGCGCGCGGGTATCCGGAGCGAAGGTCGGGTCCTGTGCCAGGTGGTAGAGCAAAAACCCGTCGCCGCAGCCCACGTCCAGGATGTTGTCGTCGAGGTACGTCTTCGCGAGCGCCAGCACCTTGCGCATGTAGGTGTAGTAATCCAGGCCCCAGTCGAGATTTCGCCCGAACGTCCGCGCCTCCAGGTCGACCAGGTAGTGGTAGGGAAACTGGTACTGGTCGGACTGAATCTCGAACTTGGTATCCATGGACGACATAGGGTATGTAGCGGAGCGGTTGAACACGTTTCACCGGATGCTGAAAACAGCCTGAGGCGGATGCGGATTCGTACACACTGGTCGGGGTGCGCCGATCCCGGGAAGCCCGAAAAGACCGGAGTCAGGCCTGAATAGAGGTACAAAGAATTCGCATGGCCTGCGGCACCTTGCCCGAAGCGCTCTGTTGAAGCCGCACGGACGCGATGAATAGCAACCGTAGCGCGTGAGCAGATTGACGACATGGGGGCGCCGGGCGAAGGCGTTTGCCCGGAGCACCACGGGCCGCCGCCTCGCCAAGGGTGTGCGCGCGCTCTTCTTCATCGGGGTGGTGTCCTGGCTCGTCTATCGCCTGTCGGGCATCGGCTGGGCCGAGGTGTGGGCCGAGCGCCCGCGGACGCCCTGGTTCTACGTCATCTGGCTCGGACTGTACTTCCAGTTGCCCCTCGTGGAAGCGTTCATCTACCGCGCCGTGTGGAAGCTGCCCATCCGGGAGAGCCTGCCGCCCATCCTGCGGAAGCGAGCGCTCAACCAGGACGTCGTCAGCTACTCGGGCGAGGCGTACTTCTTCGTCTGGGCGCGGAAGCGGCTCGGGTGGCCCGACCGCGAGGTGGCCGGAACGCTCAAGGACAACGCCATCGCCTCGTCGCTTGCCTCGTGGACGGCGGCAGTCCTGCTGATCGGCGTCTTTCTCTACACCGGGCAGATCGTCCTCGCCGACCTGATCGGCAATCAGAATCCGCTGTATGTGACGGTCGGCCTCCTGCTCGCGGCTGTAGTGGTGGCGCTGGGCATCCAGTTCCGGCGGTCCATCTTCACCCTGCGCCCACGTACGGTGCTGGGGCTCTTCGGGACGCACCTCGGCCGCTTTCTGGTGCTCGTCTACGTGCTGCAGATTTTGCAGTGGTGGGTGGTGCTGCCCGACGCGCCGCTGAGCGTGTGGGCCACCATGCTGGCCGTCATGACCATCATCAACCGGATTCCGCTCATTCCCTCCAAAGACCTGGTGGGCATCGGCGCCGTGCTGGGCATGACCCAGTTGCTTCAGGCCTCCGCAGCCACCATCGCCGCGATGCTCTTGGTGCGGAGCGTGCTCGACAAAGGCCTCAACCTGGGCCTCTTCGTCAGCACGTACCTGATCGACCGGAGCCGTGCGCGCGCCGGCGAATCCGTAGACGAACCCGCTGAGGAAGCGCCCGTGCCGGAGCCGCTGCGATCGTGAATCACCGGCCTGCCCCCTGACGTAACGGCATCGGGACAGGGTTCGGCACGTAAGTTGTTTGAACATGGAAGGGCATGCGGTGCAGCCGCCGACGCGCTCCATGCCGCTTTTGCTGATGAGAGCCTCCGACCATGCGCATTTCGCTTTCCGTACTCGTTTTCCTGACCGGGTGGTGCTGGGCCGGAATCGCCCCTGCCGGGCAGCCCGAGCCGCCCGCTCCCGCCCCGGACATCCTTATCGATGATTTCGAGGAGGACCGGGAGGGCATTCCGCCGGACCGCTGGACGTATATCTCGAAGCGGGGCGACGAGATCGCTCTGGAGCGCATGATGGATGACAACGAGCACTTCCTGGTCGTCGAGGAACGCGGCAACAAGTTCGTGCGCGCCTTCACGCGGGCCGAGGCGCAGCGCATCACCGTGCTGACCGACGACGAAGACCTCGAATGGAGCCTGCGTACCCACCCCGGCCTCCGCTGGGACTGGCGGGCCCACCGGCTGCCCGAGGGCGCCAGCGAGCGCGAGAAGAACGACACGGGGGCGGCCCTGTACGTCACGTTCGACACCGACTGGCTCGGGCGGCCCAAGAGCATCAAGTACACCTATAGCTCGACGCTGCCCGTCGGCACCGTCGTCGACTTCGGGCGGCTCAAGGTCATCGTCGCCTCCTCCGGCGCGGAGGGCATCGGCACGTGGCGAACCGTCGAGCGCAACGTGGTGGACGATTACCGCCGCGTGTTCGATCGCGAGCCCCCGGAGACGCCCATCTCGATTACGCTCTGGAGCGACTCGGACGATACCCGAAGCATCGCCGAAGTTGATTTCGACAACATCCTATTGCTGAAGGACTAGCTACCGGACCGTTTCCGAGATCAAGCTTCACTGCACGGAAGAGGTGATCGACCCCTTCCCCTGTCCAGGGGAAGAAAGGCGGTGTATTGCGTTCTGCATGACCATTGCTCCCCTGGTCAGGGGAGCTGTCGCGGAGCGCCCCGGAGGAAGTGCTCTTGGGGTGCGACTGAGGGGTTGCTACACCATGAAACTAATACCAACTCCGGTTAATGAGTTGGTGTATGGAGGTTTGAACGGTTGAAGGAGTGGAGGAGCGTCACGTCCATACGTCCACACCTACACACGTCCAACCCCAAATCCGGCCTCGCGGGGCTACGTCATACCACCATGGTTCAGACGGATTTGGTATAAAACGGTCCGGTAAGTAGGTTGAAGGACTGAGACGTCAGCATCCACCGACGCGAATAGCCCCTCGCCAAGGCGCGTTCTCCCTCGGGCGTAGGCTGTCTCAACCAACCTCGGAGAGCATCGGGGGCGATGGCTCCGTCAGCTGGGTCCAGGTCCGGTCAGAGAACTCGTAGAACGGGCGTTTGTGGTGCAGCCAGCCGAAGTGGAGCACGAACGGCGTGGCATCCATGTAGTCGCCCCGGCCCGGCAGGGCGGCGAAGAGTGCAATCAGCGCGTCGCGCAAGCGGGCGCTGCGTAGCCCTCGGATGGAGTAGACGAGGCGGTCCGAGTAATAGCGGCAGGTGACCTGCTCGAAGTCAGGATCGTAGTCCGTCAGGCCTTCGACGAAGTCCAGTTGCGGGCTGTTATGCCCCTGATACCACGGATGGACCGGCAGGTTGAGGCGGCTCATGGCAAGGGCCATGCTCCACTCGCAGGACTCTTCGCTGCGGCCCTCGTTGAGGCGGCTGCGAAAGTGGCTCTCGTCTCGGCGCTCCAGGAAGGCGGCGGAGGTTTCGCAGACCCGCCGGGTCAGCGCCCGGTCCTGGCTGTAGATCATGCCCGCCTGTACGCGGGGCAGGTGTGTGATCTCGAAGCGCCGCATCGTGCGGCGGCGGCGGTTCAGAAGCACGTCCAGCAGCACGCCGACGTCCTTGGGCCCGCCGAAGAAGAAGTCTGCCCGCTCCAGGCCCGTCGCCGTGAACGGGTAGCCAGACAGTTGCTGCCACAGGGGATCCGGATTGCGGCACCATACCATGTCCGAGTCGACGTAGAGCGCCCGGTCGAACGGCATGAACTGATGCAGGTGGTGCTTGAAGCCCACGATGGAGCGGTGGTCTTCCGGCAGGTCGTCGATGACCTGGAAAAGATGCTCCAGTCCGTGCCGCTCCAAGACCTGCTGGTGGGCCGGAGGGCAGTAGAGCGCGACGGGGCGGTCCGCGTCGTGGCGGCGCAGCGTCGTCACGGACGCAACGGCATGGCGCACGTAGCGCTCGGGACCGTAGGTGTGTAAAACGTAGCCTTCTACCGGCGCGGGCATCGCTACAACAGGATCAAAATGGAGTAGGCTAGAAGCCTGTTAGCCTCTAGCCTACTCGGTACGCGACGCCCAATTACATGTTCTCTGAAGAACTGACGCAGGCTGGTGCGCCGCCTCGTCCAGAAATCGTGGACGCCATTAACTGCTCGCCTGCATCTTATCGCGCTTATTGCGGAGGCTGTTCATGAGCGGGTCGAAGCCCTTCTTGCGCATCACCGTCTGGAACGAGCGCGCGTAGCCCTCGGCGGTGCTCACGTCGTCCAGAATGATGTCGTCCACGTCCCACGAGCCATCCGCCGCCCGGCTCATGACGTACTCGACCTCCGTCGGCGTGTCCTTGTAGATGGTCGTGGTCACGACGCGGGCCGAGTCGCCCTCGACGGTGATGGCGTCGTAGGTCACCTTCGACCGGTACACGCCGAGGTCGGACAGCGACTGCGCGCGCACGATGTCGCTGAAAACGGTGACGAACTCGGTGCGCTGCTCGGGCGTGAGGTCGGTCCAGAACGGGCCGAGCGCCGTGCGGCTCATCGCCCGGAAGTCGATGTCGTCGTTGATGAGGGCCTTGAGCTGGTCGCGCTGGGCGTCCGTGAACGTGTCCCGGTCGCCCAGGACGCGTTTGATCTCCTGGTCGCGCTGCTGCAGAAGTTGGCGGATCTCTTCCTGGACGCTATTGGACGTCTGGGCCTGAGCGGGGAGGGCGAACAGGCTCGCCAGGAGCAGCCCGACGACGAGTAGCAATGAGCGGGTGCACATGGTACGAATGTATAGCATAGTAGACGGTTTCTCGTGAGGGTGGACGATGCGTCGGGGGGGCGGGTCACAATCCAGCCGGACCGGGTCGGGGAATCATCGTCACTCGGTAGTTATTCATCAGAAGAATCAACAAGCATGCCGCTTTCGGCGCGGGCGGCCAGCACGCCGGTCGCCCGCAGCAGCCGGAGCACGGCCACGTTGTAGCGCTGCACGGCCTGGTAGTAGGCGGCCTCCTGTTCGAGCTGGGCGCGGACGGCGCGGACCAGGTTTTCGGTATCGCCCAGGTCGAGGTCGAAGTTGATCTGCTCCACGCGCAGCCACTCGTTGCTGATGGTGAGGGCTTCGTCTTCGGCCTCCAGCGCCGCCTCGGCGATGATCAGGTTGCGATAGGCGTCCTCCACCTCCACCAGGATCAGCTGGCGGGCGCCTTCGAGCTGGTACTGCACCTCGTCCCGCTCGGCCTGGGCCTGCTCCACCTGGGCGCGCGTCTGGGCGAAGTTGAGCTGCTGCCGCAGGCCGAACCCGGCGCGGATGCTGTTGCTGAGGAACGCGTCGCCGACGTAGGGGCTGTCCTGCCGGTAGCGTCCCTCGGCGAAGGCGTAGCGGGCGGTGACGCCGAGGAAGAGTTTCGGGTAGTAGTCGGAGCGCGCCACGTCCACCAGTGCCTCGCGGGCCGCCACCCCGGCGTGGG
>JAAAOL010000333.1 GCA_009908885.1 Bacteroidota bacterium
CACGACCTTCAAGGTGAAGCTGATTCAGCCGGTGGCGATGGAGGAGGGCCTGCGCTTCGCGATTCGCGAGGGCGGCCGCACCGTCGGCGCAGGCGTCGTGACCAAAATCCTCGATTAAGCGTATACCTTGTCTGGGTGCTCGGCCCTGACGGATCGAGCACCCGATTCACGGGAGTAGCTCAACTGGCAGAGCAGCGGTCTCCAAAACCGCAGGTTGCGGGTTCAAGTCCTGCCTCCCGTGCCAGTGACCATCGTGGTTTACAGTGCAACGGGTCGATCCATGGTCGGCCCGTTGGCATGCTAAGGCAACCCCCAAAACGATGAATCTTAAGACGTATTTAGAACAAGTTGCGACCGAGATGCGCAAGGTCAACTGGCCGAAGCGCTCCGAACTCATCAGCAACACAATCATCACCCTCGTGGCAACGGCGGTCCTGTCCCTGTTTATTTTCGGGGCGGACCGCGTTATCGGCGCGATGCTGGATTTCATCTACGGATGACCCATTCGCCATTGCTGGAGGACCAGGCATTGAGGTTTTATGGCGACTGACAAAATTCGGAAATGGTATGTGCTGCGTACGTTCTCGGGGCACGAGAAGAAGGTGAAGCGCTATCTGAAGCGTGAGATCGAGCGGCTCGGTCTCGAAGACAAGATCACGGAAATCATGATTCCGACGGAGACTGTCTTCGAGATGCGCGGCGGCAAAAAGCGGACCCGGGAGAAGACGTTCTTCCCGGGCTACATCATGCTCCACGCCCTCATGGACAACGAGCTGCAGCACGTCGTCTCGGGCCTGCCCTCAGTGATCGGCTTCCTAGGGGCGGGGGATGAGCCCACGCCGCTACGTCCGGACGAGGTGGATCGGATTCTTGGCAAGGTGGGCGAGGCCCGCGAGATGGGCGAACAGCCCGAAATCCCCTTCAAGCCAGGAGACCCCATCAAGGTGGTCGACGGGCCGTTCAACGATTTCAGCGGCTTCGTCGAGGAAGTCTTTCCCGATAAGATGAAGGTCAAGGTGATGGTTTCCATCTTTGGCCGCAAGACGCCGCTCGAACTGGATTACCTGCAGGTCGAGCACGAAGAATAGATGAGATCACCGGTGGAGCCGATGGGCTCCGCTGGATTCGGGAACGCGCGGTCCCACCGATCGGTACGCACGTTCTCTCCACGAAACGCAGCATCCTCACCAAGCAGCGCGGGAGTCCCACCGGCACCCCCGGGACGCTGGCACCGCGATACTCTTTATGGCGAAAAAAGTAGAAACAGTCATCAAGCTGCAGATCAAGGCGGGGCAGGCAAACCCGGCTCCGCCCATCGGTCCGGCGCTCGGTCAGCACGGCGTCAACATCATGGAGTTCTGCAAGCAGTTCAATGCGCAGACCCAGGACCGCATGGGGCTCTTGCTGCCCGTCGTCATCACGGTCTACGTCGACAAGTCGTTCACCTTCATCGTCAAGAGCCCTCCGGCGTCGATCCTGCTCAAGCAGGCCGCCGGGGTCGACAGCGGGGCGGGCGACTCCATTCGGGAGAAGGTGGGTACCGTCTCCTGGGATCAGTGCCGGGAGATCGCCGAGCGGAAGATGGAGGACCTGAACGCGTTCGACGTCGACAAGGCGGCCAAGATGATCGCGGGCACCGCACGGTCCATGGGCATCATCGTGGAAGGCAGGCCGCTCGACGTGTAGCATTCTGCCCACGGAGACCGCACTCTTGTTTCATCGCGGGAGTCCTGGCACACGGCCGGGACGTCGGCACCGCACAGATTCCAGACTCATGGCAAAAAACGGAAAACGCTACAAGCAGGCTCGCGCTGCCCTCGAAGAGGCGGGCGGCGGGCCGTTCGATATTCCCGAAGCCGTACACCTCATCAAGCAGACGGCCACGGCCAATTTCGACGAATCCGTCGACCTCGACCTCCGGCTCGGCGTCGACCCGCGTCACGCCGACCAGATGGTGCGTGGTACGGTCGTCCTGCCGAACGGCACGGGCAAAGAGACGCGTGTACTGGTCCTCGCCAACGAGGCCAAGCAGGCCGAGGCTGAGGAGGCCGGCGCCGACTACGCCGGGCTCGACCAGTACATCGAGAAGATCCAGAGCGAAAACTGGACCGACTTCGATATCGTCATCGCCACGCCCGACGTAATGGGCCAGGTGGGCCGCCTCGGGCGGATCCTGGGCCCGCGCGGCCTGATGCCGAACCCAAAGAGCGGGACGGTCACCATGGACGTGGCCGATACGGTCAAGGAAGTGAAGGCCGGGAAGATCGACTTCCGGGTCGACAAGCAGGGCAACCTGCACACTACGGTCGGGCGCGCCTCGTTCTCCGAAGACGAACTGGCTGAGAATGCTGAGGCGTTCCTGCGTGAGGTGATGCGACTGCGTCCGGCGTCGTCCAAAGGCGCCTACGTCCGGTCGATCACGATGTCCACCACGATGGGGCCGCCCATCCCGGTGAATCGGAGTGCCATCCTCAGCATCGTCCGGTAACCTGGCCGGCCTGCCTTTCGAACACGATTCGACCGAGATTCCGATATGCCGATTACCCGAGACCAGAAAGCCCTCCTGATCGACGAGATCAGCGACCAACTGGAGGGCGTCCCGACCCTGTACCTCACCGACTTCAAGGGCCTGACCGTGGCCGAGTCCAACGAACTCCGCCACCAGTTCCGCGAGGCGGGCGTCGAGTTCAAGGTGGTCAAGAACACGCTGCTGCGTATGGCGCTGGAGCGCCTCGGTGGCTATGACGACCTGATCGACCACCTGAGCGGCCCGACCGCCGTGGCGATCAGCGAAGAGCCTGCCGCACCGGCTCGCGTCATCAAGCAGTTCACGAAGGAGGCGGGCACCGAGAAGCCCGCCCTGAAGGCTGCGTACATCGACGGCGACCTCTACGGCAGCGACCAGCTGAACGCCCTCGCGGCGCTCAAGTCGCGCGATGAACTCCTCGGAGACATCATCGGCCTGCTGCTCTCGCCCGCGACCAACATCGTCGGCGCGCTGGAGGCGCAGGGGCAGAACCTCGTCGGCGCGATCAAGACGATCGCCGAGGGCGAGGACGAGTAATTCACGTCGGCAGGCCTGGGTACGCTCAGGTGCTCGCCGGTGCATCGACGACTACGTACACTCACCAACCCTTAATACGCAGCGTAGTCCCCTTCGGACACAGATCGCTGCTGGAGACAATACACCATGGCAGACATCAAAGAAATCGCAGAGCAGCTCGTCGGTCTCACCATCAAAGAGGCCAGCGAGCTGGCGAAGCACCTCGAAGAAGAGTACGACATCAAGCCCGCCCAGGCCGCTGTGGCTGTGGCCGGACCCGCTGGGGCGGGCGGCGACGGCGAAGCGGCCGAGGAGAAGACCGAGTTCGACGTGGTTCTCAAGAACTACGGCGACAGCAAGATCGGCGTCATCAAAGAGGTGCGGTCGCTCACCGGCCTGGGTCTGAAAGAGGCCAAGGAGCTGGTGGACGAAGCCCCGAGCACGATCAAAGAGGCCGTCTCGAAGGAGGAGGCCGAAGACATGCAGTCCAAGCTCGAAGGCGCCGGCGCCGAAGTCGAACTCAAGTAACCAGTGCTCGCCGCGCACGGTCGCGGCGTCCGCCTGGCGGGCGTCCCCTTCGTGCGACGGTGCTGGAGGAATACAGTCCTCCGGCCCCCGGTCGATCACGACCTCGCGGGTAAGCCGTCCTCCTCGAAGTAGGGGGTCGGCTTTCGCCGCTTGTAGCACCAGGCGCTCCTCGGGCGCCGCGATGGTGCTCAGAAACACGAAAGGGGCATCGGCGTTCAACCCCCGATATCCCTTCTAGCTGGAAACCCGCCGTATCCGCTGCCGCGCCGCCGGCACCGCGTCCCACTCTAACCAAGCGACGTCGCATATGCTAAGTACGAATGGTCAGCTTGGCGCTGCAAAGCGCCCGAGCTTCGCGCGCACGCGAACCGTTCAGGACTATCCCGACTTTCTCGAAGTACAACTTAAATCCTTCCACGACTTTGTGCAAGCCGACGTCCCTCCGGAGGAGCGGGAGGACATCGGCTTGCAGGCTGTTTTTAAGGAGCACTTCCCGATTACGGACAGCCGCGAGCGCTACACGCTCGAATTCATCCACTACGATCTCGACGCACCGAAGCACTCCGTGGAGGAGTGCATCGCGCAGGGGCTCAGCTTTTCCGTGCCGCTCAAGGCGAAGCTGCGTCTGTCGAGCAAGCACGACGACGAGGAGGATGAGGCCGAGGAGGCCATCGAGCAAGAGGTCTATCTGGGCAACCTGCCGTTCATGACCGAGCAGGGCACCTTCGTGATCAACGGCGCCGAGCGCGTCGTTGTCTCGCAGCTGCACCGCTCGCCCGGGGTGTTCTTCAACATGAGCATCCACAACAACGGCACGGAGCTGTTCTCCGCCCGCGTCATCCCGTTCCGGGGGTCCTGGGTCGAGTTCTCGACGGACGTCTCGGACGTGCTTTGGGCCTACATCGACCGCAAGAAGAAGGTGCCCGTCACGACGTTGCTGCGGGCGCTTGGCTTCTCCGACACGGAGGAGCTGATTAAGATTTTCGAGCTGGCCGAGGATGTGACGGTAGAGAGCGAGGACGACTTGGAGGCGGTCGTGGGCCGCCGCCTCGCCACGTCGGTGACCATCGAGAAGATCACCGAGATCATCGATGAGGATACCGGCGAAGTGATCGACGAGGAGCGGGAGCGCGAAGTGCTGCTGCCCGCCGACCACGAGCTGGAAGTGGACGATTACGAAGTCCTCGACGAGCACGGCATCACCAAGATCTTCGTCCTGCCGGAAGAGACCGAAGAGGACGACCTCGACAAGGGGACGCTGGTCGAGACGCTCAAGAAGGACCCGGCGCACTCGGAAGAGGAGGCGCTGGAGCACCTGTACATGCAGCTCCGTGGCTCGGAGGCGCCAGACCTGGACACGGCACGTGGCGTGCTCGACCGGCTCTTCTTCTCCGAAAAACGCTACGACCTGGGCGACGTGGGCCGCTACCGCATCAACAGGCGGCTCGACATCGACGTCCCGTTCGATACGCTGGTGCTGACGGAAGATGATATTATCGCCATCATCAAGGAGCTAGTCCGGCTCCAGAACGGCAAGAGCAGCGTCGACGACATCGACCACCTGGGCAACCGCCGCGTGCGGACCGTCGGCGAGCAGCTGGGCAGTCAGTTCTCGCTGGGCCTCGCCCGCATGGCGCGCACCATTAAGGAACGCATGAACCTGCGGGATGCTGACAGCCACACGCCGCAGGACCTGGTGAATGCACGGACGGTGTCGAGCGTGATCAACACGTTCTTCGGCACCAACCAGCTCAGCCAGTTCATGGATCAGACGAACCCGCTGGCCGAGCTGACGCACAAGCGCCGCATGTCGGCGCTCGGGCCGGGCGGTTTGACGCGGGAACGCGCCGGGTTCGAGGTGCGCGACGTGCACTACACCCACTATGGGCGGCTGTGCCCGATCGAGACGCCGGAGGGGCCCAACATCGGTCTTATCTCTAGCCTCTGCGTGCACGCCAAGATCAACGACTTCGGCTTCATCGAGACGCCGTACCGCCTCGTAGAAGACGGGGTCGTGACCGACCAGATCGACTTCCTCTCCGCCGAGGAGGAAGACAAAGCCGTCATCGCGCAGGCCAACGCGCCGCTCGATGACGATGGCAACTTTATGAACGACCGCGTCAAGTGCCGCTATCGGGGCGACTTCCCGATCGTGCCGCCGGAAGACGTGCAGTACATGGACGTGGCGCCGAACCAGATCGTCTCGCCCTCGGCCAGTCTGATTCCGTTCCTGGAGCACGACGACGCCAACCGCGCCCTGATGGGCTCGAACATGCAGCGTCAGGCCGTGCCCCTGTTGCGGTCCGACTCGCCGATCGTGGGCACGGGGCTGGAAGCGCGCACGGCCCGCGACTCGCGCGCCGTCATCGTGGCCGAAGGGCCGGGCACCGTCGAGTACGTGGACGCCCGAAAGATCATCGTCCGTTACGACGAGGACAAAGAGGACTCGGCCGTCACGTTCGAGGAGCCGCTCAAGACGTACGAGCTGACCAAGTTCCGCCGTACGAACCAGGACACGTGCATCAATCAGAAGCCCATCGTTAAGACAGGGCAGCGCGTACAGAAAAATACGGTGCTGGCCGACGGCTTCTCGACCGACAAGGGCGAGCTCGCCCTCGGCAAGAACGTGCTGGTGGCCTTCATGCCCTGGCGCGGCTACAACTTCGAGGACGCCATCGTGATCTCCGAGCGCCTCGTGCAGGACGACGTCTACACGTCGGTCCACATCGAGGAGTACGAGCTCCAGGTCCGCGATACCAAGCGTGGCGAGGAGGAGCTGACGCGCGAGATCCCGAACGTCTCTGAGGAGGCGACCAAG
>JAAAOL010000047.1 GCA_009908885.1 Bacteroidota bacterium
CACGCCCCTCCCGCCCGAGGCGCCCGTCACGCCCGGCGCCGTCGCCGCGGCCCTGCGCGACGGGGCTCGCCTGCGCCGCTCCGCCGTGGCCGACTTCGTCTACCTGGATCGTCCGGACGCGCCGCTGCTCTTCGTAGGCGGCATGGACTATCCGCTCTCACCGGCCCTCGCCTTCGCCGCGCCCCTGCTGACCGGTCCCACGCCCCTCACCCACGACGCGCTGGCGCCCCACCTGGACGCGGACGGCTTCCTCCCCCTCCTCGCCGAGTTGGTCGACACCGGGCACCTGTGGATTGCGAAATAGGAGCACGGCCCGGTTGGTGGCAAAGACGACTCGCCGAGTCGTCTCTACGCCGGAAGGATGAGCGGTCATATCCATCCTCCCGCCACCTTCACACCCTGCGACGACGCCCCACCACACGCCCGTATCGCACGAACACGACGCCTCATGATCCAGCCCTGGGAACGCATCGACAGCATCGAGCGCGGACGCTTCAAAGTGTTTCGCGTGCGCGAGGACCAGAGCCGCTCGCCGGAGACGGGGGAGGAGCACGCCTTCTACGTCATCGAATCGCCCGACTGGGTCAACATCATCCCGGTGACGCCGGACGGGCAGCTCGTCTTCATCGAGCAGTACCGCCACGGCACCGAGGCCGTCACGCTGGAGGTGCCCGGTGGCATGGTGGACCCGGACGAGACGCCCGCCGAGGCCGCCCGCCGCGAGATGCGCGAAGAGACGGGGTACGACACGGACGAGATCGTCTACATCGGCAGCGTGGCGCCGAACCCGGCCATCCAGAACAACGAGTGCCACACCTACCTCGCCCTGGATGCCCGCCGGGTGGAGCAGCAGCACCTGGAAGGCACCGAGATCATCGACGTGACGCGGGTGGCCCCGGACGCGGTGCCCGGCCTCATCGTCAGCGGCCGGATCACGCATGCGCTCGTCGTCTGCGCCTTCTACCTGTACGATCAGTACCGCACGCCGCCGGACGACGCCGCGTTGCGCCCCTCGCCCGATGGCGACGGCGCGGCCTCCTTCGCCTGAGCGGGTTCATCGCAATCTCGCATGATGCTGAGCGCTTCGTGCCGTACCTTGCAATCGCTCGCCGCGCCCGCACGCCTGAGATGCTGACGCCGACGCATGGCCTCGCCTGCTCCGCCATCTGCTGACCGCCCGTTCTCGCTCGCCGTCTCGGACCGCTTCGGCAAGAGCAACCTGAGCGGATGGCGGCTCCGGGGCTACGAGATCATCTTCGAGTCGGACACGCCGCTGGGCAAGGCGTTCGACATGACGCTCATCGTCATCATTCTGCTGAGCGTCGTGGCCGTGATGCTGGAGAGCATCGGCAGCGTGCATGAGCAGTACGGCGCCTGGCTGCGAGCGGCGGAATGGGTCTTCACCGTCCTGTTCACCATCGAGTACGTGGTGCGCCTCATCTGCGTGGGGCGCCGCCTGCGCTACGCGCGCAGCTTCTTCGGGATCGTGGACCTGCTGGCCGTCATCCCGACGTACCTGAGCGTGCTGGCGCCGGGCGCGCAGTACCTGCTCGTGATCCGGCTGCTGCGCGTGCTGCGCGTCTTCCGCGTGCTCAAGCTGGCGGCCTACATGACCGAGGCCACCGTGCTGGCCCACGCGCTGCGGGCGAGCCGCCGCAAGATCGAAATCTTCGTCTTCACCGTCCTCACGCTCGTCTGCATCCTCGGCTCGCTGATGTACCTGGTGGAGGGCGCCGAGAACGGCTTTACCAGCATCCCGCGCAGCGTCTACTGGGCCATCGTCACGCTCACGACCGTCGGCTACGGCGACATCTCGCCGCAGACGAACCTCGGGCAGACGCTGGCCGCGCTCATCATGATCATCGGCTACGGCATCATCGCCGTGCCCACCGGCATCGTGACGGCCGAGCTGGCCCGCTTCGGGCGGGACACGGCCTCGTCGCCCATCTGCCCCGAATGCGCCGCCGACGAGCACCGAACAGACGCGCGCTACTGCTGGCGCTGCGGCACGGACCTCCAGCGTGCCTCTGCGTACAAACACCACCCCTCGTGACCCCGAACCCAACGCCCGCCAACCTAGATTCTGCCATGTCTGACCATCAAGCCGCTACCGTCGCCGACCTCATGAGCCGCGACGTGCACTCCGTGACGCCGGACGAGTACCTGCTGGTGCTGAACGACTTGTTCCGGAAACATCGCATCCACCACCTGCTCGTCGTCGAGGACGATGCCCTCGTCGGTGTCATCTCCGACCGCGACGTGCTGCGCGCGATCAGCCCGTTCCTCGGAACGATGGCCGAGCAGCACCGGGACGCGCGGACGCTGGAGATGCGGGCCCGCGAGATCATGTCGCGCCAGCCCATCTCCGTCGCGCCCGACACAACCATCCAGACGGCAGCCTCGCTGCTGCTCTCGCACGACATCTCGTGCCTCCCGGTGGTCGACGACGACGGCGCGATCCACGGCATCCTGACCTCGCGCGACGTGCTGCGGCAGACCACCGGCGACGCCGCCTGAGACCGACCGCCCCCAGCGCTCCCCTCGCTTCCAGTCCCTGCTCTCGGCCATGCGTTCCCTCCAGACGATTGCGGTCCCGACCGACTTCTCGCGTCACGCGGCCCACGCGTTCGAGCATGCGCTGATGCATGCCCGCCACTTCGGCGCGACGCTGCATCTGCTGCACATGCTCACCGAGCCCGACGCCGAGACCGTGCAGGACCGCCTCGACGCCTTCCTGGCGCCGTACGATCTGGACGACCTGACCGTCGAGTCCCACCTCCTCCGGGGCGACGACCCTGCCGAGGCCGTCCTCGACTATGCCTCCGAGACCGGCATCGACCTGCTCGTGCTGGGTACCCACGGACGGCGCGGGCTGATGCGGCTCATGATGGGCAGCGTGGCCGAGACCATCCTGCGGCGGGCGCCGTGCCCAGCGCTGGCGGTGCGGGAGCACGAGGACAACACCCGCCCCGAGCCGCCCGAGAACATCTTGCTGCCGGTCGACCTGTCCGAGCACAGCCGGACGGCGCTTCCGGCAGCTCGGCACCTGGCCGCCACCTACGGCGCCCGGCTGCACCTGGTCTACGTGGTCGAGGACGTGCCCCTGCCCCCGGCCTATGGCGTGCCGCCCGCTGCGTCCCCTTCGCCCCCGATGAACGTCGAGGCGCACGCCGAGCAGGCGCTGGAGCAGCTCTCGCCCCAGGAAGACGACCTGGACGTGCCCACCGAGACGCACCTGGGGGCGGGCCTCGTCGTGCCCGAGATTCTGCGCGTAGTGGAGGAGCACGACATCGACCTGGTCGTGATGGCGTCCCACGGCCGCTCCGGCCTGGCCCGCGTGCTGATGGGCAGCGTCACCGAAGAGGTGCTGCGCAAGGCCGCGTGTCCGGTGTTCGTCACGCGCACCTTTCCGCCCTCAGCGGCAGAAGAGGACTGACCGCACGGGGCGTGCTGTCTCAGTTGCGGGATGAGCGTCCGTAGCGTATCGTACCCCCGCGGTGCGCGTGGGGCACCGCAGCCCGTGCGGACGGCAGCCCCACACCCCGCGCTCCGGAACGCCGCCCGCGAGGGATCTCCCGGCCTGCCCCTCGCGTCTGTCCTGTTTATACTGTTTTCGCTGGGCGATGTCCGTATCGTCGAGAATATGATGCGTATTGCGTGATGCGTGAAAAAGCGCTGATGGAGCGATGGCCCTTTCCCATCACGCACCACGCACCACGACAGGCGACACCCGGACATCAACCATCTGAATCCGTATTACCTACGACCTGCTTACCGCACAACGCCCTGCCCCGCCGCGTCCATGACCGCCGACATCCTGATCGTCTTCGGGCTGCTCGTCGTCGCCCTGGTGTTGTTCGCCTGGGAGCGCGTCTCGTACGACGTGACGGCCGTGCTCATCATGAGCACCCTGCTGGTGACGGGCATCCTGACGCCGCAGGAAGGCCTCGCCGGGTTCAGCAACACGGCCACGGCCACCATCGCGGCGATGTTCGTCCTCAGCGCCTCGCTGCGGCAGACGGGCGCCCTCAACGAGGTGGGCGACTTCTTCCGGCGGCTCGGGGAGGAGCGCAGTCCGCGGACGGCCGTCATCATCATGATGCTGACGGTGGGCATCATCTCGGCCTTCATCAACAACACGGCCGCCATCGCCATCTTCATCCCCATCGTGCTGACGGTGGCCGCCGACCTGAAGGAGAGCCCGTCGAAGCTGCTCATGCCTATCTCGTTCGCCTCCATGTTCGGCGGCGTGTGCACGCTCATCGGCACCTCGACCAACATCCTCGTCAGCTCGATCGCCACGGACCGGGGGCTGGAGCCGTTCTCCGTCTTCGAGTTCGCCCCGCTGGGCATCATCTTCTTCATCGCGGGCTTCGCCTACCTCTTGACGATGGGCATCCACCTCATCCCGGAGCGCCGAACGGGCAGCGAACTGACGGCGGACTTCCGGATGAATGCGTACCTGACGGACGTGATCGTGGAGCCCAGCTTTGCTCACATCGGCAAGCCGCTCCGCAAGACGCCGCTGACCGACGACCTGGACCTCGACGTGTTGCAGGTCTTCAGCCAGGACGGGGACGAGACCCGGGGGCGGGAGAACGCGGTGATCGAGGCGGAGGACGTCCTCCGCGTGCGCGGCAGTATCGAAGAGATCAGCAAGCTGCTGCGGCGCGAAGACCTCTCGCTCCGGACGGCCCGGGAGTGGTACGACGCGGACCTGGAGCGGGGCGCGCAGGCCGTCGTCGAGGCGGTCATCGCGCCAGACTCGGCCCTGGAGGGCGAGGCCATCGGCAAGGTCGACTTCATGGAGCGCTTCGGCGCCATCGTGCTGGCGATCCGGCATCAGGGGCGGCTCCAGCAGGAGGACCTGTCGGAGCGGCGCCTGTCCGGGGGCGACTCGATCCTGCTCTCGATGGATCAGGAGCGCGTGCCAGAGCTGGAACGCGACCCATCGTTCGTGGTCGTCTCCGAGATCGGCCTGCCTCGGGAGCGGCGGGGCAAGATGCCGCTGGCCCTCACCGTGCTGGTTGGCGTCGTCGCGACGGCCGCGCTCGGACTGGTGCCCATCGTGGTGAGCGCCATCGTCGGCTGCGTCGTCCTCGTCTTGACCCGCTGCCTGACGCCCGAGGAAGCGTACGAGGCCATCAACTGGAAGGTCATCTTCCTGCTGGCCGGCGTCATCCCGCTGGGCACGGCCATGGACAAGAGCGGCGCGGCGGACCTCATCTCCACCTTCTTCATCGACGTGCTGGGCCCGCTCGGCCCCATGGCCATCCTCTCGGGCTTCTTCTTCGTGTCGATGATGCTCACCAACGTCGTCTCGAACCAGGCCACGGCGGCGCTACTCGCCCCCATCGCCATCCAGGCCGCCGACCTCCTGGGCGTCGAGGCGAAGCCGTTCCTGCTGGCCGTCACCTATGCGGCCTCGCTCAGCTTCATGACGCCCATCGGCTACCAGACCAACACACTCATCTACGGGCCGGGCCAGTACAAATTCACCGACTTCACCCGGGTCGGCACGCCGCTCAACCTCCTCTTCTGGCTCCTCGCCACGCTGCTGATTCCGGTGATCTGGTCGTTCTAGCGGCAGAAATAGTACCGTTATCGCTTGGCGATGTCCGTATAGCTTTGGGGTACGTGTTTCCCCGACAGGGTGTCGGGACAAGCTGTGTTGCGTGATGCGTGATAAGGCGCTGCTGGAACGATGGCCCGTGCCCATCACGGACCACGGAACACGCATCACGACGTGCGAACCTCAGGATCCGGACATACCAACCTGAATCAGCATAATCCCCTCCGTGCACCGACAGCAGATCCTCACCACAGAACGTCTACGTCGTAGCGGCTGAAGGCGCGATCTCGCGTTACCACCTTCATCGCATTCCCCTGTGCCTGCGCGATGATCATCCGGTCAAAAGGATCACGATGATGGAGCGGCAAATCCACGTAGTGTGTCATGTGGGGCAACTCGGCATGAAAGACCTGAATCTCGTTGTGGATGAGCTGCTCCGGGATCAGGTCGCCGAAGGGACGGGGCAACCTCAGTTTCCCGACGTTGATCTTGATGGCCATTTCCCAGAGACTCGCCACACTCAGAAACACCTCATTGTCGAGAGTGGCGATGAGATTCCGCGCCCTTTCTGAAAGCCGATCGTCGCCCCCGATGAACCAGAGAAAGGCATGGGTGTCCAGAACAACCGCATCATACTGATTCGATTTCGTAATGTCAGGATAGGCCAAGGCGCTGGTCATCGCCCATGCCACCGTAGAGACGCCTCGCCGAGGCGGTACGTGTTTAGCGGGCCTGGACACCGCCGAGGGTTGCGCGCTGCTTCACCCCCGGCTACTCCGTGCTGTCGCTCCTGCGGAGCTGTTCCACACCCCCAG
>JAAAOL010000259.1 GCA_009908885.1 Bacteroidota bacterium
CACCTGCACGGCGTCTCGGTGTCGGCCTTCGAAGGGCTGCTGGTGGATCGGGCCCGCGAGCGCGGCGCCATCGCGCTGGTGCGCGGCCTGCGGCAGGTCAGCGACTTCGACTACGAGTTCCGCATGGCCTTCGCCAACCGCAAGCTATATCCCGAGGTGGAGACCGTCTTCTTCATGACCTCTGAAGAGCACGCCATGATCAGCGCCTCGGTGGTGCGTGACGTGCACCGCTGGGACGGCGACCTGACGTCGTTCGTGCCGCCACCCGTCGTCGAGGCGCTCCAGGCCAAACGGGCCGCCGAGCAAGCCTGAGTAGCCCCGGGTGCCGTTTCGCTTTCCCGTCGCTTTCCGCTATCTTCCATCCGTACCCCAACCGCGCATACCCACCGTCGTACCGATATGAGCACTGCACCCACCACCTCGACCCGCTTCAACGACCGCGTCGCCGCCATGCAGCCGTCGGCCACGCTGGCCATGTCCGCCAAGGCCAAGCAGCTGCGTCGGGAGGGGCGGCCCGTCGTCGCCCTGAGCGCGGGTGAGCCCGACTTCGACACGCCCGCCGCCATCGGCGAGGCGGGTGCGAAGGCCATCCACGAGGGCTTCACGCACTACACGGAGAACATGGGCATGCTGGAGCTGCGCGAGGCCATCGCGGCCAAGTTCCAGCGCGACAACGGCCTCGCCTACGATCCGGGGCAGATCCTGTGCTCCAACGGCGCGAAGCAGTCCATCGCCCTCGCCATCCACGCGCTGTGCGGGCCGGGCGACGAGGTGCTGATCCCCGCGCCGTACTGGGTCAGCTATCCCGAGATGACGCGCTTTGCCGGGGCCACGCCGGTGCCCCTGCCGACGACGGTAGACGACAAGTACCGCGTCAGCCCCGAGGCGCTGGAGGAGGCCATCACCGAGGACACGCGGCTCTACATCCACTGCTCGCCCTCCAACCCGACCGGCTCGCTCTACCCGCGCGAAGAGCTGGAAGCGATCGCCGAGGTGCTGCGCCGCCACGAGCACGTCTACCTCCTGTCGGACGAGATTTACGAGTACGTCGTCTTCGACGCCGAGCACGTGGCGCTGGCGTCGCTGCCGGGTCTCAAGGAGCGCACGATCACGGTCAACGGCTTCTCGAAAGGCTTCGCGATGACGGGCTGGCGACTGGGCTACCTGGCCGCCGCGACCGAGATCACGAAGACGTGTGCCAAGATCCAGAGCCAGTTCACGTCGGCCCCGTCCAGCATCACGCAGAAGGCAGGCGTCGCCGCGCTGGAGATGATGGCGACCGACCCCGCGCCAGTGCGGGCGATGGTGAAGGCCTTCCGCGAGCGCCGCGATTACGTGTTGGAGCGCCTCGCGGCCATCGACGGGGTGCGGTGCCCGACGCCGGAAGGGGCCTTCTACCTGTTTCCCGAAGTATCGTCGTTCTACGGGACCACCGCCCCGAGCGGACGCCGCGTGGACACGAGCGAGGACCTGTGCTTCTACCTCCTCGAAGAGCACGACGTCGCGCTGGTGCCGGGCCACGCGTTCGGCGCGCCGAAAGGGATCCGCCTGTCCTACGCCGCCTCGATGGACGACCTGCGCACCGCCCTCGACCGGATCGAAACAGGGTTGTCTGCGCTGGGGTAAGTGGAGAAGTTCGAAGTTGATGAGTTCGAAGTGCAGGGGTCCGGGTTTGTCCGTTGACCTTGCCAACTTCCCAACTTCGAACTGCGCACTTCGAACTCAGCCCACGAACATCTCCCGGCAGGGTGCGTTTGGGCACGAGCATTCCCTGCACCGTAGTACGCCTGGCTTTTCGTGGAACCTCGATCCTCCTTGTCCGACACCGCCCGCAACGGCGCGCCCGAGCAGGGCCTCCTCGCCGAGTACCGCCAGCGTCAGGATGCGGCGGGCACAGAAGCAGAGACGCGCGACCGCTACTGGCTGCACATCCTGCTGTTCGTCGTCACCTTCGTCTCGACGGCGTTTACCGGGGCGCAGTTCGTCGGGCGCTTCCTGCTGTACGAGCAGGCGCCGACGCTCTTCACGTTCCTGGGGCTGCCCATCTCGTGGCCGTTCCTGGCGGACGGGCTGATCTTCGCGTTTGCGCTGCTGCTGTTCCTGACGGTGCACGAGTTCGGGCACTACATCGCCGCGCGGCAACACGGGGTCGCCACGTCACTGCCGTACTACATCCCGGCGCCGCTCATCGGCATCGGGACGTTCGGCGCGGTCATCCGCATCCGGGAGCCGGTGCCGAGCCTCCGCAAGCTGTTCGACATCGGCGCGGCGGGGCCCATCGCGGGATTCGTCGTGGCGCTCGGCGTGCTGGTCTACGCCCTGGCGACGCTGCCGCCGCCGGAGTATCTGATGGATCAGCCGGGGCACGAAGCGCTGAAGGAGTTCATCCGGCAGTACGGCACCTTCCCCGAGACGATGCCGCCCGCCGAGGACCCGGCATTGGAAGGGCAGCGGCTCATGGTGGGCAACACGCTGCTCTACTGGGCGCTGACGCAGCTCGTCCCGAACACCCCGCCGATGTATGAGATGTACCACTATCCGGTGCTCTTCGCCGGGTGGCTGGGGCTCTTCTTCACGGCGCTCAACCTACTTCCGGTCGGCCAGCTCGACGGCGGACACGTCACGTATGCCCTCTTCGGCAAGGTGTGGCACCGCCGCATCGCCCGCGGCTTCACGCTGCTGCTGCTCGCCTCGGCGGCCATCGGCTTCATCCGCGACGGGGCCGACCTCATCCTGGCCATCGTCCCGGCGCTGGAAGCCTATGCGGGGCTGGTGGGCAGCCTGACGTGGTTCGTCCTCGCCGCGCTGCTGTATCCGTTTCTGAGCCGCATCTTCAACGGGGATCAGCGCCTCATCGCGCCGTGGCTGCTGGGCCTTGTGCTGCTCGCCGTCGCCGCCAGGGTCATCGGCCCGGCCGCGACGCAGCTCGGCTACCTGGGCTGGTTCGTGTGGTGCGGGCTGCTCGTCTTCTTCGTCCGCATCGAGCATCCGCCCGTGCTGAAGGCCGACCAGCTGACGCCGCGCCGCCGCGCCCTCGGCCTGCTGAGCATCCTCATCTTCGTGCTCTGCTTCAGCCTCAAGCCGCTGTACTTCGTGTAGGTCGGCGAACCCGCAACGGATCGCAGATTTCCCCGAACCTGCGACGGCGCAACCTGAAACCTGAAACCGAGTCACCTGAAACCTGAAACGTCCCAACTTCGAACCCACCAACCTGGAACAGGTCACCACATCGTCCCTTTCGCCCGTCGCTGCCGACGCGTATCTTCCCCATCGCTTGTCTCATCAGACGCCCCCGCCCGCCTGCTGCTTGATACGGTTTTCTCCGAGCCACGGTGAACATGCCCGGTGCCCCCGCGTACCGCGTGTGCCTTTCAATTGCGTCTGATTCTGTCTCCGTCTATGCGACCTGTTTGCTGGTGCGCCCCGATTCTGCTGGGCCTGCTCCTCAGTCTCGCAGCGTGCGATTCTGCCCCCGGGCCGGCGGATCTGAACCCGCGCCCGCCCGTCCTGTCCGACTTCGCGTTCGGCCCCGAGGTCGTCAACACCGGCCAGTTGCCCGAGGGGTGGCAGGCCACCGACGACGGCGTCAGCGGGCCGGTATCGGTCAGCGTGACGGCGAGTGATCCAGACGGCACGGTCGAACAGGTTCGCTACGTCGTGCAGTCGCCCACCGACCCGACGCAGCCGCTGGCGCTCGGCCTCCTCGAATCGACAGGGGGCAACCGCTACGAAGCGAGCGTCCCACTGACGTTGCCGCCCGGCGCCGTGGGCAACTACACGGTGCTCGTCTTCGCCATCGACGACGACCGGGTGCAGAGCGGCGAGGCGCGCGGCCTGCTGCGGTTCAGCGCCTCCGGCGAGCCGCCCGTCATCGAGAACGTCGAGGCCGACCCCGAGGTGGTGCGCCCGCCGACGACGCTGACCCTCATCGCGACGGTGTCGGACCCGGACGGACTGGACAACATCAGCCGGGTCGAGGGCACGACGCCGACGGGGCAGACCTTCTCGCTCTTCGACGACGGGCAGAGCCTGGGCGACGAAGAGGCGGGCGACGGGCGCTACACAGCCCGGTTCGACGTGCCGAGCGCCACGCCGGGCACGCAGACGTTCTCCTTCCAGGCCTTCGACCGCAGCGGCCTGGCGAGTGAGGTCGTGACGAAAGACATCCAGATCGCCGAATAGCCATGACGTATCGCTGGATCCTTACGGTGCTGCTCGTCGGGCTGTGGTGCGGCGGAGTGACGGCCCAGGCGCAGCCCGCCGCGTTCAAGCTCAGCCCGGACGCCCTCGCCCCCGCCGAGAGCATCCTCGGCAACAGCATCTCCAACCTGCACGCCGAGGGCGACACGCTGTGGGTCGGCCCCTTCCTGAGCGTGACGACCGACGGCGGGCAGACGTGGCAGGCCGCCGCCGCCGACTCGCTGGGCCTCAACACCAACCGCGTCTTTTCCATCGACGCCGAGGGCGACATCATCTGGGTCGGGCTCGGCTTTACGAGCGAGACGAACGACGGCAACTTCCAGGCGGCAGGCGGCTTTCTGGTCTCCCGCGACGGCGGCGAGACGTTCGACTACCGCGCCCCACAACTCGACGACCCCGGCGCGACGACCGTCGACTATGGCGTCAACACGCTGGAGGCGTTGCCCGTGATCGTGCCCGAGCAGAGCCCGCCGTTCGACATCGACTACGACGCGGCGCGCGACGTGGTGTGGATGGCCGGATGGGCCAGCGGCATCCGCCGGTCCGACGACGGCGGGCGCTCGTGGCAGCGCGTCGTCCTCCCGCCCGACGACCGCGCCGCCATCTTCCCCGACAGCACGTACGACTTCCTCTACGCGCCGCGCCGGGGGCCCGAGGGCAGCTTCAATTTCCTCGGCTTCAGCGTGCTGGTGGACGAGGTCGGCGCCGTGTGGGCGGGCACGCCGAAGGGCATCAACCGCTCCACCGACGGCGGTCTCACGTGGACGCGCACGGGGTACGACGGCACGCCCGCCTCGCCGCCGGGCAGCTGGACCATCTCCATCGAAGAGCAGCCGGTGCCGGGGCGCAATCCAGTCTGGTTCGCCAACTGGGACGCCGGGCCCGAGGTGGAGGAGGCGCAGGGCAGCCGCTTCGGCGTCTCCGTCACCCGCGACGGGGGTGAGACGTACGAGCAGGTGCTGATCGGCGAGAGGATCTACGACTTCGCCTTTCGCGGGCAGACGGTCTACGCCGCCGGGGACGGGGGTCTCTTCATCACGGACGACGGCGGGCAGACGTGGCGCACCGTGCGCGACTTCTACGACCCGTCGCAGCCCGACCGCTTCGTGCGGGCCAACGCGACCGTGTTTGCCGTCGCCACCACGCCCGAGGCGCTCTGGGTGGGCACGAGCGACGGTCTGCTCCGCAGCACCGATGGCGGCGCGACGTGGCGCCTCTTCCGCACGCAGGTGCCGCTCGACCCCGCCGACGCCTCGCCCGCCATCGACCCGGACGCCGTGCCAGAGGTCGACGCCTTCGCCTATCCCAATCCGTTCTCGCCTGCCGCGGACCGCGTCGTCCGCATCCGCTATGACCTGGACGGCAGCACCGACGTGCAGGTGCGCGTCTTCGACTTCGGGATGAACCTGGTGCGCGATCTCACCGACGGCGCGCAACCCGGCGGCGCCCGCGAGGTGGCCTGGGACGGCACCGACGACGACGGCGCCCGCGTGGCCAACGGCGTGTACCTCTACGCCGTGGAAGCGGGCAGCGAGACCTTCTGGGGCAAGATTCTGGTGTTAGAATAGTGACTGATTGCTGGTTGCGTGGTTGTTTGGTTCTTGGTGTTCTCGACGTAACCCACAACCCGTAACGCGCAACCCCAAACCCTGCCACCTATGAGAACCCTGCTTTTCGTGCTGCTCGCTACGCTCTCCGTGCCGGTGGCGCAGGCGCAGACCGCCGGGGCGTTTGCCCGGGTCGGGTTCGGCGCGCGCGGCATCGCGATGGGCGGGGCGCAGGTGGCCGATGCCTTCGGCGATGCGAGTCCGTACTACAACCCGTCGCTGGCGCCGTTCACGACGCAGCAGAACCTGTCGGCCTCGGCCGCCTTCCTGACGCTCGACCGTGAGTTACAGTATCTCCAGTTCGCCACGCCGCTGCGCCCCCGGGCGGGCATCGCGGCGGGACTGATCCACGCGGGCGTCTCCAACATCGACGGGCGGGACGGCAGCGGCTACCATACGGAGAACTACGCGACGGACGAGTTCGCCCTCTTCCTCGCCTTCGGCCTCCAGGCCAGCGACCGCGTCGCGGTGGGCCTCGGCCTCAACGTCTTCCGCGCCGACTACTTCGAGGACCTGACGCCGGTCAACAGCATCGGCATCGACCTGGGCGCCAACGTGCGGGTCAA
>JAAAOL010000269.1 GCA_009908885.1 Bacteroidota bacterium
GATCGGAACGATTTCCGAGAAGACGAACATGCCCAGCATCCCCCCGGTGACGGCGAGAATCGCGTCGATCTTGGCCGTCGAGACGCCCACGAGGGCCGTCCCAGGACAATAGCCGCCGATGATGAACCCGAAGCCCATAATCAGCCCGCCGACGATGCCCGGCCACAGGTACGTCGGATTGATGTAGACCATCGAAATGTCGAGCCAGCCCCCGCTGCTGAGCACGAGAAGGCCCGTCATGGCGGTGATGATGGCCGTGAACATGACCTTGAAGACCGTCATGTCCCGAAAGTAGAACTGCATCGCCAGCTTGTTGGCGTTGCCGAACCCGGCTTGTTCCAGAAAAAACCCGAAGCCGATCCCGATCAGAAAGGCGAACACGAAATCCGTGTGGGGGCTGAAGCCGACCGAGTCGATGAGCGGAAACATGGTGCGTCTCGCAGATGGTTGAGGCCAAATGGCGGGTGGGGCGTCCGGGTCGCGGTCAGATCCAGGCCCTGCGCAGGAACCAGGCCAGTCCGTAGGCCCCGGCGAAGATACAGAGCATGGTGACCCAGCTTCCGGCTGCCAGCGTCGCGCCGCCGGTGAGGGCTACCCCGCTGGTGCACCCGCGTGCCAGCCGGGCTCCGAAGCCGAACAGCGCCCCGCCGAACAGGGCCAGCAGCCAGCGCGTCCGCGTCGAGATGCGCGGCCCCCGGTTCGTCTCCTTCTTGACGCGCCCGGCCATCACGCCGGACAGCAAGCCGCCGACCAGCACGCCCAGGGCTTCGACGACGAGCCAGTTGGCCCACGGATCCTGGTCGCCGCCGCCGTACTGGGCGAGGTAGAAGTTGTTCTCCACGTGCTCCGGGGCGATCACTTGCTCAGCCTTGACGACGGTGCGCATCATCGCACCCGAGGCGCCGAGCCCACGTCCGGAGATGACGAAAGCGGCCAGCAGGACCAGGCCCAGCCCGATCCCCGCCAGGTACGGGTTCATATAGCCCTTCAACGACGACGAACGGTGCATAGCGGAGTGCTCGTTGGGATGGATGCGGAGGCGGACGACGCCGGTCAGTAGGGAATCCAGGTGGTCAACTGGCCGGCCTCGACGATGAAGAAGCGGAAGATGAGCCCGCCCGCGAGGATGAAGGCGGGCGCCAGGAACCGGGGAAAGTGCTTCCCGCGCAGGTGGATGACTTCCAGGAAGACCGGCAGCAGCAGCCCCAGCATGACGACGAAGACCCAGAAGAACACGGTCAGCTCGCCGCCCAGCACGAGGTCTGCCGCGCGTTGCTGCTGCAGCGGACCGCTCACCATGCCGATGAGCATGAGGCCGAGCAGCGCCACCTCCACCAGAATGAGGCCCACGTCGAGGCGGGTATAACGGGCCTGCTCCCGCTCGCTCCTGCTCACCCACTGCGTCAGCGCCGCCGCCGAGGACAGCCCGGAGACCAGAAAGATGGGTCCGAGGATGGAGGTATTCCAGAACGGCCGCGCGCCGTACGCGCTCAGCAGGATGCCGGTGTAGATGCCCAACGCCACGCCCATCACGATGCCGCCCCAGGCCACCGGACGCAGGCGCCGCTCGGCGAAGGCCGTCAGTCGCTCGCCCCAATTGCGCCCCTGCACCCAGTCGTACGCCCTTGGCCACGCCTGGTGCATCGTACCTGCGATCAGCAAGAGGTTCGCCGGGACCACGAGCAGCAGGATCCACGAGCCCCACGACATCGGCGCCGTAGGCTCGAACGCGGTGTAGAACCGGAAGACGTGCACCTTGTAGGCCAGATCCAGAAACAGCGCGAACATGCCGACGGCCAGGATCACCGGCACGGCCACCTGGAGCTTCAATACCGTCGGCGACGACTCGCGCCGCAACACGCTGATCGCACCCAGGATGAGCAGTCCCGCCGTCAGGCCCCCCAGAAAGAGGTACACCGGAATCTGCCACTCCCAGACGGCCAGGACCGGGTCGATGTGCGGATTCAGCTTGCCCGTGATGATCTGTTCTTCCATGACAAGGCTCAGGTGAGGTAGAAGATGTTGGGGTCGGTGCCCGTCTCCGGCGCGATCGTCTTATGCTGTCGCTGCTTCAGCAGCTGGCTCACCTCGCTCTCCGGATCGTTCAGGTCGCCGAAGTACATGCAGTGGGTCGGGCACACCGAGACGCAGGCCGGGTCCTCCCCGTCGTTCACCCGGTGCATGCAGAAGGTGCACTTGCTCACGTACCCTTCCGGCATGATGAAGCGCGCGTCGTACGGGCAGGCCGCCACGCACGACTTGCAGCCCGTGCACAGCTCCGGGTCGACCAGCGTGATGTTGCTGTCTTCGTCGATGAAGCTGGCGCCGGTCGGGCAGGCGTAGACGCACGGCGGGTTGGAGCAGTGGTTGCAGCGCTCCGAGCGGTACTCGACGTGCAGGTTCGGAAACTCACCCTGCACCTCTTCCACCACCCAGTCCCGGCTCAGGCCGTCCGGCACCTCGTTTTCCATCTTGCAGGCCACCACGCAGTCGCCACACCCGATGCATAGCAGGGTGTCGATGACCATCACGTACCGCTTTTTCTGCTTGGCAGCCATCTATGCAGCCTCCATGGGGGTTGCGTTCTCCAGTTTAAAGGTGACGAAGTTCGACCGTCGCCCGGTGCCGCCCATGATGGGATCGACGTCGACGTTCGTGACCAGCTCGTTGTCGTCCATGCCCTTGCCGTAGCTCCGGCTCATCTGCTTCTGCGAGTGGCCGAAGCCGTGCACCATATAGACGCAGTCCGTCCGGATCCGCTCGGTGATCTGCACGCGGATCGGGAAGGTGGAGTGCTTGCCGTCCTGGTTCTCCAGATGCACGTACTGCCCGGTCTCAAGGCCCCAGTCCTTCGCCGTCGTCGGATGGACCCAGAGCGTATTCTCGTCCTGCAGTTCCGTCAGGATCGGGTTATTGGTCGTCCGGGCGAAGGTGTGGAACGGACTCCGACCCTGGATCAGGCGATAGTAGCCCGCGGGCGGCTCCTGGTGCGCACGATAGACGGGGATCGGATCGAAGCCGTACTGTTCGAGCTGTTCGGAATAGAGTTCGATCATGCCGCTCGGCGTGTTGAACGTCACGTCGGCGCCGGGCGGGAAGTAGAGCGGCCCCTGCGACGGCAGCGTCTTGACGCCGATCTCCAGCATCTCGTCCAGCGAGGAGCCAATCTGCCGGAGGCGCCAGTCGAGGTAGTCCTCGTCGTCCTCCCACGGGAAGTACTGCGACAGCCCCATCTTGGCGGCCAGCTTCTTGACGATCCAGCCCGAGGGCTTCGTATCGTACATCGGCTCGAAGGCGGGCGCACGGAGGGCGATCTGCGGGCGCCGTCCCGGTGAGATGCGCAGGTCGTCGTACCGCTCCAGATAGGTCGCCTCGGGCAGCACCACGTCGGCCCAGCCGCAGATTTCGGCGGGCATGATGTCGATGACGACGAGCAGGTCCAGGTTCTGGATGGCCTGGATCGTCTTCTCGATGTCCGGGAGCGACAGGATCAGGTTGCTGCCGTAGACGAGCCACGCCTTCACCTGCTTGTCCGGCGCGGGCGGCGCGACGGTCATGTCGCGGATGTGGGAGGCGACCGGCGACAGTGCGTACGGGAAGATCTTCTGCGTCTCCTCGCACATCTTCCACGACGGCTCCGGGTACTCCGGGTGCGGATACTCGGGCACCTGTGCGGTCTGCGGGATATAAAAGCCGCCCTCGCGGCCCCAGCTGCCCAACAGCGCATTCAGGATGGCGATGGCGCGGGAGCGCTGCGTGTCGTCGCCGTACCAGGTGACGTGCCGCCCCGGATGCACCAGCGTGGCGGGCGCGTAGCGGGCCATCGTGCGGGCCGTCTCGCGGATGACCGCTGGCTCGATGGTCGTGATCGGGTACGCCCACTCCGGCGTGTTGGTGGCGACGGCCTCCTTGAGCTGTTCGAAGCCCGTCGTGTAGCGCTCCACGTAGTCGCGGTCGTACAGCTCCTCCTCGATGAGGACGTGGATCCACGCGAGGATCAGCGCCAGATCCGTCGAGGGCTTGATGGGCAGCCAGTGCTTGGCCTTGCCCGCCGCCGTGGAAAACCGGGGATCTACCACGATCATCTCGCCGCCGTTGGCCAGGAAGGTGCCCATCTCCTGCACTTGTCCATTGTGCAGGTTCTCGCCCAGGTGCGACCCGATGAGGACCATGCAGCGGCTGTTGGCGATGTCCGTCCGCTCCGGAGAGCCGACTACGTCGCCGTAGGTCAGGTAGAAGCCCGCCGCCCGGGGACCGCGGCACTGCGCGAACGACGGCGCCGTGATGCAGGCCGAGCCGTAGGCTTTCGTGAGCGTCTTCCAGTGCGAGGCGCCGGTACCGTGGCTGAACATGGCCAGCGACTCCGGCCCGTGCGTCTCTTTGATGACGCTCAACTTGTGCGCAATATAATCGAGCGCTTCGTCCCAGCTCACCTCTCGGAAGACCTGCTCCCCGCGCTCCTCGACGCGGATCAGCGGTCGCTTCAGGCGCTCCGGATCCGTGTAGGCGCCGATGCCGCCGGTCCCGCGTGTGCACAGGCGGCCGTGGGAGTGCTGGTCTTCAGGATGACCGACGACTTTCCAGGGCTTCCCGTTTTTGCTGTGGACCCACCCGGCACACTTCCAGAAGCAGATCTCGCAGTACGTGGGCGAGGTCTCAATGAGATCGCCCTGCTGGCGGGGGTAGGTCGTTCTAGCGGTCGGGTGACGTCGAAAGAGCGACGGCCCGACCATCGCCGTTCCGATTCCGGCGGCCGCGCCGATCTTGATAAAGTCGCGCCGATTGAAGGAGGTAGGCATGGGCGGTTGCGCTGCTACACTATATGCCGTTGTGGTGATATAGCGTAGAGATCACTTCACGCGTGCGAAACCGGGAAATGCCGCGACAGCCTACCTGGGAAACCCCACGGTGGGGGTGGGGCATCCCCCCACACGATGACGCGGCATGAGGCGCACTGTACGGGCTGCGAGAGACCCCGACGTGGCGCTACTCCGGGTCCTCTTCCAATACATCGTCCACCCAGGTCATGGCGGCCATCATGCTGGGAAAACCCAGGGTGGTCGTCGCCAGGACGACGGCGTGGCGGAGCTCTTCGGGCGTGCAGCCTGCGTCGAGGGCCTTGCGGGTGTGCGCGTGGACGGCACCCTCGTGCCGCATCCCCACGGCGATGCCGATCTTGACGAGCTGCGCCGTCCGGTCATCCAGCGGCCCGCTCTCCTTGATCGCGATGCCGAGCTGCTCATACGCATCACTGATGGCGGGATGGTTGTCTACGAAGGTGCGAAAGCGTGGCGGCGGTGTGGACTTGGGCATCGTACGTTGAACCAGACGATGAAGAGGATATCCGCCACAATATAACTGCATACGACTATGGATTGAAAGCGATGGTCTCCAGCTGGATCGCCGTTTCGGGATCCGCCGGACCTTCCGCTGGAACTTTTTTCGCCCCGCGCGCTTGACACCGACCACGACACGCCGTATCGTTTTACACGCAATGCAGCACGACCTCCGTCATATCGCCAACTCCACCCGCCGCGTGGTGCGACGCCGACGTATGCCCCCATACGCTCGGGTGGAAAACGCGTATTCGATGATGACGTAGGCATGACGGACTGACGCACATACCTACTTCGCTGAGATGCAGGCGCTGATCCACTCGGGTCAGCGCCTTTTTTGTTGTTTCACCCGTTTTTCCGACCACGACGACCAGCTTCGACCCTCACCATGTCCATCGTCCTTGCCTTCAGCGGCGGCCTCGACACCTCGTTCTGCGTGCCTTACCTCACGGAGACGACCGGCCAGCCCGTCTACACCGTCACCGTCAACACCGGCGGCATCACCGATGACGACGCCCAGGCGCTCTCGGCCAAATCCGAGGCCCTGGGGGCTGCCGGGCACTTCCTGATCGACGCGCGCCAGGAGCTGTACGACGACCACCTGAGCTATCTGATCAAGGGCAACGTGTTGCGCGGCGAGGTCTATCCGCTGTGCGTGGGCCCCGAGCGGGTGGTGCAGGCTGCCAAGGTCGTGGAGGTCGCCCGTAAGGTGGGCGCCACGGCCGTCGCCCACGGCTCCACGGGGGCGGGCAACGACCAGGTGCGGTTCGACGTCGCCCTGCATGCGCTGGCCGATGACCTGGAGATCATCACGCCGATCCGGGACCAGGGCCTCTCGCGGCAGGACACGACGGATTTTCTGATAGCGCATGGATTCGAGGTCGCCGCCGATACGACGGCCTATTCCATCAACCGGGGGCTCTGGGGCACGACCGTCGGCGGCAAGGAGACGCACACCACGACCGACCCGCTGCCCGACGACGCCTACCCCGACACCGTCGCCCCGGCGGACGCGCCCGACGCGCCG
>JAAAOL010000054.1 GCA_009908885.1 Bacteroidota bacterium
AGCACTGAGGCCAATCGCACCGACGTGCTAACATTCTTTCATTGATCCACATAGGTCGAGACCTCCGGTCAGGATGACGTTGCGGTCTCTCGCAGACGAGCACGTTGCCCATGCCGTCGTGACGGGGCTCAGGCGAAGAGGCGTTACGGTGGCGACGATTTCCGACGTGGGGCTTCTAGGGGCGAGCGACGACGAGCTTCTCCAGTTCGCTCAGCGAGAAGGGTACGTGATCGCCACGCAGGATCAAGACTTCCTGCGTCTTGCGGCCCGGGTGGACCAGCATGCGGGCATCGCCTATGCGCCACAGGGACGCGCCGTCGGCGACCTCGTTCGCTGGCTCTCCCTGCTCGCCCAGATCAGTGGCCCGGATGAGATGCGAGGGCGGGTAGAGTATCTCTGAAGAGCGTTGCCGCTACGCCCCACTCCGTCCCTTGTACAGCGAGGCGATGCCGAAGGTGAGCGGCTCCCAGGAGAGGTCGTGGTAGCCCGCCGCCCGCATCCGCAGGAGAAAGTCGTCGCCGTCCGGGAAGGCCGCGACCGAGTCGGGCAGGTACTGGTAGGCGCCGCTGTCGTTGGAGACGGCGCTGCCGATGCGCGGCAGGAGGTGGCGCGAGTAGAGGCCGAAGAGTTGCTTGATGGGAAAGGCGCGCGGTTTGCTGAACTCCAGCACGACCAGCACGCCGCCGGGGCGCAGCACGCGGTGCATCTCGCGCAGGCCCGCGTCCAGGTCCTGAAAGTTGCGCACGCCGAAGGCCACCAGGATGGCGTCGAAGGCATCGTCCGCGAACGGCAGGTGCTCGGCGTCGCCGCGCTGGAGCGTGATCCGGTCGCTCAGGCCGCGCGCGGCAATCTTCTTGCGGCCCAGCGTCAGCATCTCCTCGGCGATGTCGACGCCCACGACGTGCTCGGGCTCCAGCGTCATCGCCTGCAGGGCGAGGTCGGCGGTGCCGGTGGCCACGTCCAGGATGCGCTCGGGCTGCTCGCCCGCCAGGAGGCGCACGGCCTTCTTGCGCCACTGCTGGTCGATGCCGAGGCTCAGCACGCGGTTCAGCAGGTCGTATCGGGGCGCGATGGCGTCGAACATGCGCTCGACTTGCTCTTTCTTGCCCTCAGCCTCTCCGACGGGCGGATAGTGTTTCATGTCGATTGTCGAAGGTCGATGTCCGAGTGGAGAGGGGGCGGGTTATACCGTTGACGTTCGGCGATGTCCGTATAGCTTGAGAACGTGATGCGTATTGCGTGATGCGTGAAAAAGCGCTGATGGAGCGATGGCCCTTCCCCATCACGGACCACGCACCACGGACCACGCACCACGCCAGGCGACATCAGGATCCGGACATCAACCATCTGTATCAGTATTAGCTGAGTAGTTGCGTCAGCTTCAGCAGTTCGTAGTTGATGTTCTTCTTGCGGCTCCAGACGTTGCGCAGCGGCGTCAGCTTGACGTCGCCGTTGACGGTGCCCACCATGACGGCGGTGTGCCCTTCGATGAGGGCTTCGATGGCGGCGGCGCCGAGGCGGCTGGCCAGGACGCGGTCGCGGGCCGTGGGGGAGCCGCCGCGCTGCGTATGGCCCAGGATGCAGACGCGCAGGTCGATCTCGGAAAACGCGTCGTCCGCCCGGAGCGCCTGCTCGATGCGGGCCGCGCCGCCCTGCTCCTCGCCCTCGGCCACCACGACGATGGACGAGCGCGACTGTGCCGACATCAGCGAGTGCAGCCGCTCCTTGATCTCCTCCATCTCGGTGATCGTCTCGGGGATGAGCACCAGCTCCGCCCCGCCGCCGATGCCGCAGTTGAGCGCGATGAAGCCGGAGTCGCGGCCCATCACCTCGACCAGAAACAGCCGGTCGTGCGCGTCCGCCGTGTCGCGGATGCGGTCGATGTTTTCGATGGCCGTGTTGAGCGCCGTGTCGTAGCCGATGGTCTCGTCCGTCCCGAACAGGTCGTTGTCGATGGTGCCGGGGCAGCCGATGACGGGGATGTTGTACTCGTCGTTGAAGATGGCTGCGCCGCGGAACGTGCCGTCGCCGCCGATGCCGATGAGCGCGTCGATCTGGCCGTCGCGCAGCTGCCGGGCGGCTTCGGCGCGTCCCTCCTCGGTGTGGAAGCGTTTGGACCGGGCGCTCTTGAGTACGGTGCCGCCCTTCTGCAGGATGTTCGAGACGGAGCGGCCGTCCATCTCCACGTAATCGCCGTCGATCATGCCCGCGTAGCCCCGCCGGATGCCGATGACGTCCAGGTCGTTGGCCAGCGCCGCACGCACCACGGCGCGCACACAGGCGTTCATGCCCGGCGCGTCACCGCCGCTGGTGAAGACGCCGACTCGTCGAATGTTCAACATGAGAAGAGGGAGCGGTAAAGAGGAGTGAAGGGCGGGGGGAGGAGGGGACGCCGGGCACGGTCAGCCCTGAGGACGCGCTACGACAATGCCGATCTGGTTTTTGATGTTCTGCACGTAGGCTTGAAGATCCGGAGAAACAATGACGCCGTCCGTCAGGGAGGCGTGCAGCAGGCCCGTCTGTCCATCGGCCTTGTAGACGAGTCCGGTGTGGGAGACGTCCAGTCCGTCGATGTTCGTCGCCAGCGCGATGACGTCGCCCGCCTGGAGCTGGTCGTAGACGGTGCGGATGCGGTCCTGCGGGATGTAGTGGAGGTCGCGGTCGGCCAGGTCTTGCTCCACCGCGGCGATGCGCCGGACGAGGCTGTCGTCGTCGGCCAGGTGGCGGTAGCGGTCGCGGTGCTCGGTCATGAAGGTGAGCTGCTTGTCCAGCGTGTCGCCCCCGAGTCGCTCGGTGAGGTCGACGACGTGCCCGCGCCGCGCGTTGTCGGCGATCCAGTCGGAGAAGTAGTGCAGGCGGCTCGCGTAGCCGTCGAGCACGCCGCCCCGGTACCGGAGGGCTTCCAGGTTACGGGCGAAGGTGGCATAGTCGTAGTCCTGCGCGGCCACGCCCCGCGCCATCGCCAGCATCGTCTCGACGAACGTCACACAGTCGTAGCGGTCGAGGGCGACGACGAGCGTCTCGGCGGGCGGCGCGTCGAGCAGGCCTGCGGCGTACGGGCGACCCCGGAAGTGCAGGCCCAGCTCCTGCATGATCGCGCCGAGGGGTTCAGTGTGGAGGCGTTCGCTGCGCGCATGGGCCATCGCGTCGGCGAAGAGGCGGGCCGTGGCCGAGTCCGGCGGGGCGATAGCCGTCGTGTCGAGCGTAGTCGCGCCAGGCAGCGCCGCCGGACGGGCGGGCGGCGCCGTCGCCGCGGACGGGCGGGTGCCGTCCTGGCAGCCTGCGAGCAGCAGGACGGCGACGAGGAGGAAATAGCGCATCGGCATGAGCGTGAGAGGCGGAAAGGCGTTTGAACAGGTATGCATCGGGCGGGGTGCGCGTCGCTCGGTCACCGGTCACGCACGCCCGAACCTATCTACCAACGCGCGTCGGCCTGTAATGCTTCGCGCAGGCGCCGCTCGTAGGCCGGGCGAGAGACCGCGCGCACCCCGAACTGTTCCAGGTGCGGCGTGGTGTACTGCGTGTCGAGCAGCAGAAAGCCGCGCTCGCGCAGGCGTCGCACCAGATGGACGAGGGCCACCTTCGAGGCGTTCGAGACGCGGTAGAACATCGACTCGCCGAAGAAGGCGCCGCCCAGCGCCACGCCGTAGAGGCCGCCCGCCAGCGCACCGTCCTGCCAGCACTCGACGCTGTGGGCGTGGCCGAGGTGGTGCAGCTCCGTGTAGGCCCGGATGATCTCGTCCGAGATCCACGTCGTCTGCCGGTCGGCGCAGGCCCGGACGACACGCTCGAAGGCGCGGTCCGCCGTGACCTCGAACACCTCGCGCCGCACCAGCTTCTCCAGGTTTTTGGGCACGTGGAACGCATCGAGCGGGAGGATGCCCCGCTCTTCCGGACGGTACCAGTAGATGGCGTCGTCTTCGTCGGGGTCGGCCATCGGGAAGACGCCGGCCTGGTAGGCACGCAGCAGCAGGTCGGGCGTCAGGCGGGAGGACATCAGCGGGAAATTCGCAGGCGATTCGACGGCGGAAGCGTGCAGTGAACGTCAGTCGATTCGCAAAGTTTGTATGTTACGACGCCGCTTCGTGCGGCTACCCACTGCCCGCTTCTCACCCCACAGGCCCGCGTTGTTATGACGACCAACGGCACGTACCGCGCCCTCGTCGGAGAGCGCTCGTTCGACATTCAGGTTTCAGAGGATGGTCAACTCACCGTCAACGACGCCACCGTCCAGGTCGGCTTCGAGCGCATCGGCGAGGACAGCTTCCTGCTGCTGGTCGATGGGCAGAGCCTGCCTGTCGTGATCGAGCGGGCAGGGGACGACACGCTGCGCGTCACGCTCAACGGACGCGTCACGACCGTGCAGGTGAAGGACGAGCGTGCGATGTTGCTGGAGCGCTTCGGGCTGGCGGACATGGCGGGCGCGAAGGAGCAAGAGATCCGCGCACCCATGCCGGGCCTCGTCCTGAACGTGATGGTGGAGGAAGGCCAGGAAGTCCAGGAAGGTGACGGCCTCATCGTGCTGGAGGCGATGAAGATGGAGAACGAACTGCGCGCCCAGGCCGACGGCGTCGTCGCCGCCGTTCACGTGGCCGCGGGCGACGCGGTGGGCAAGAACGACCTGCTGCTCGAACTCGAATAGGGGCATCGTGCTGCTCTTCCACGTCCGCCACGACCGTTTCGCGCTCGACGCTGTCCGCTCCTCCTCTCGCTAGCCTGCCTGCACCGTGAAGATCCTCGTTACGGGCGCGACGGGCTTCGTCGGCTCCGAGATCGTCTGGCAACTCCTCGGCGAAGGGGCCGACGTGCGCATCCTGCGCCGCCGCACCTCGCGCCTGGATCTGCTGGGCGATGCGGCCACCCAGGTCGAGCACGCCGTGGGCGACGTCACCGCGCCGCTCTCGCTGCTGGAGGCGATGGACGGCGTAGCGCGGGTGTATCACGCGGCGGCCTACGTCGGCTTCGGCGGCGCACGCGACCGGGACGCCCTGTTCCGCGTCAACGTGCAGGGGACGGCCAACGTGGTCAATGCGGCGCTGGAGACGGGCGTGGAGCGGCTGGTGCTCACGTCCAGCATGGCGGCGTTCGGGCGGCCCGAGCGCGACGGCGTCTGGATCGATGAGTCGGCCACCTGGCAGGCCTCGGGGGCCAACACGACGTACGCCCGCTCCAAGCACGAAGCCGAGCTGGAGGTGCATCGCGGCATCGCCGAGGGGCTGGACGCGGTGATCGTCAACCCGGCGCTCATCTTCGGCGTCGGGCGGGCCGGGGAGAACACGCGGCAGCTGATAGACAAGGTGCGCACGCGGTCGCTCCCGGCGGTGCCGGCAGGTGGCACCAACGTGGTGGACGTGCGCGACGTGGCGGCGGGGCACCTGGCGGCCATGCGGCACGGCGCCACGGGCGAGCGCTACTTCCTGGGCAGCGAGAACCAGACGTGGCGGGCCATCATCGACACGCTGGCGCATGCCTTCGGCGTTCCCGCGCCCCGCTTCACGCTGCCGCCCACGCTCGGCGTGGCGCTCGGGGCCGTCTCTGAGCTGTTCGCCGTCATCACGCGCACCGATCCTGGTCTCACGCGCGAGTTGGCGCGCACCTCCGCCCGCCAGTACTTCTACCGGAACGACAAGGCCGTCGAGGACCTGGGCTGCACGTTCCGCCCGTTCCGGGCCACGGCCCAACACCTGGCCGAGGTACTGGGGTGATCTCGCGCTGGGGGCGTTCGGTTATTCGAGGTCGTTGACCAACTTGGGCAGCAGTTCGGTTACTTCTCGAAGGAAAACCTCGGCGTCCTGGAGCGTCGCCTCCGCCTCCTCCCGAGGAATCTCAGCCAGCGCTTCGTAGTCCACATGGAGTCGAGCATCGAAGGCGTGACGTGCCAGTTTGGAGAGCCGGCGAGGCAGGAGGCCGGTTTTGATGAATTCGCGGCTGAACAGGGTGAGCGCACCGCTGTGGCTAGAGGTGCCCAGTTCGCGCGTGACGAGCAGGCCGAGGATGCCGTAAAAGATAGCGTAGTAGGCGCGATTGATGGTGCCCCGGTAGTGTCCCGTCCCGAGCAGCAGTCGGGCGGCATCCAGCGCCTCGTGGGCCTGGTCGATGCGACCGTAGGCCAGTGCCGCACGGTCTTCACGGGAATTCATGCTGGAACGCCTTCCTCCCGAATGGTTGCCACGAGCGGACTCGCTGAGAGCGGTCCTTGCTCCAACTGGGCACGCTGGTAGACGATCAGGCTGATAATGCGGTCGTGGGAGAACCCGATGTCGTCGGCGATGTCGCCCAGCCTGCGCCGCAACCGCCAATCTACGGGGCGGTCCACGATGACGCACACGTCCAGGTCGGAGTCCCACCGAGCCTCGCCGCGCACGCGCGAGCCAAATCCGAGCACGTCAGCGTCGGGGAACCGCTCCCGGACGGCAGCGGCGAACGCGTTGAGGATGTGACGGTCTTCCGGGCTCATGCCGTCGTGCAGCAACGAGGGGCTCAGCGTATCGCTACAGCGCGTACGCTGCATTGCCGAGCCGGGTTCGGCAGGGATTGGCATTCGGCCAATCGGACTACTCCACTGCCACTTCGACGAACGGCGTAAAGAACCAGCGGCAGTCGTCGCTCTGTGAGAGGGAGGCGCCGGGCTCCAGCGTGAGGCGCACCGTGGCGCGATCGGATGCCGAGTATTCCAGGGCGGCCGGAAACGACAGCGGCCGGTCGCGCGGCATCGTCAAAGGGCCACCGGCGTTGGGACCAAACTCGACGTACACGTCCGAGAGGTCCAGGGCGAGCGAGTCGTACGCCGCGGCGGGGATCTGGGTCGAGAGGATGGTGCGGCGCGTGCGGGTGCCGTTCGTCACCTCGAAGCGGTTCACGTCGGCAGGATAGGCCGTCCACAGGCTGTCCGTCGGCTTGAGGCGCACCTCGGCGACGCGGAAGCGCAGCGATTGCACGGCGTCGGGCAGCGCCGTGGCGCCCGTCTCCAGGACGACGGTGAGCAGCGCCCGGTCGGCATCGGCGGTCGTATCCGGCGGCGCGACGGCCGCGACGGGCGGCGTGGTCTGGATCTCGCGCGTGCCGGCCGAGCACCCCACGAGGCCCAGCAGCAGGCAACCGACGAGCAGGAAGCGGAGAGGCGACATTCCGTACGGAGGGTGGTTATAACTCGGTTCGTGTTCTCGTCATCGCGTCTGTGGTCCACCGTCACGCATCACGCCGCGTCCCGCTCGGCGGGGGTGCCGATGGCCGTCCATCCGTACTCCAGCAGCGGCAGCACGTCGCGCGCCATCTGGAGGACATCCTCCGTGAAATCGGGCGTGCGCAGGGCGTCGTCCGCGACGGGGCGGCGCACCAGGAACGACTTCCACCGCAGGTAGTCGGCCCAGTCCCGGTCGCTGTACTTCGAGAAGCCGCGCGGCATGCGCTTGAGCGACTCGGTCGTGTCGAGCTCCAGGCCGCGGTCCTCCAGGTGGCTGACGACGGTCAGAAACGCGGCGGGCAGCCGGGCCATCCGGTTGCGGATCGGACGCAGGTCGGCGTTGTCGGGCCGGTAGAAGCCCGCGCCGAGGAAGGACTGTCCGGGCTCGACGTGGATGTAGACGACGCCGTCGTCCTTGCGGCTGCCGCTGCGCGAGAGGACGGCGCCGACGTGCGTCTTGTACGGCTTTTTGTTCTTCGCGAAGCGCATGTCCCGGTAGATGCGAAACATGGACTTCTTCGGGTCGGCCGTCAGCGGCAGGCCCTCGTCCGTCATGCGCCGGGCGGCGTCGGCCAGGAGGCACTGCATCGGCCATTCCACCTCGTCCTTGAACGTCTGCTTGCGCGGCTTGAACCAGTCGCGGCGGTTGTTCTGCGTGAGGTCGCGCAGGAAGTCGAAGGCGGCGTCCCGGAAGCCGGGAAAGGGCGGCAGGTCGAGCGTCAGGGGCACAGGCAGGCGGGGTTGGTGCGATGCAGTAGCGGGCCGAGGGGGATGCGGAAAGCGGGATCAGCACACGTCGATCTGGCGACGCGTGCCGCCGAGGTGGGTCAGGCAGAGGCGCAGCGCGTCGTCGGGCAGCAGCGGACCGATGCGCTCGGCCCACTCGATCAGGCAAAGGCCGTCGCCGTAGGCGTAGTCCTCGAAGCCCAGCTCGTACAACTCCTCGATCCGTTCGATGCGGTAGGCGTCGATGTGGTAGATCGGGCCGTCCGTGCCCTCATACTCGTGGACGAGCGTAAAGGTCGGGCTGGTGATCTGCTCCGGCGGCACGCCGAGGGCTTCGCAGAGGCCCTTGATGAACTGCGTCTTGCCCGCGCCGAGGTCGCCGTCGAGCGCCACCACGTCGCCGGGGGCGAGGGTCGCGGCCAGGCGGGCGCCGAGGGCCCGGGTCGCCTCGGGCGAGGTCGTCTCGGCGGGGAAGAGCGATGTCGGAGGTTCGATGTCGGAGGTTCGATTTGATTGCATGGGCCGGTCAGTTCGCCTCGCCTATCTCACATCGACAATCGCATATCGTACAGACGTGGCGGCAGGTCACTCAGCCAACGCCGGGCGTGCCGCTTCGTTCACCCGGTCGAGGCGAGCCTGGGCCCGGCGGACGAGCGGAGCCTCGGCGGGCCAGCGGGCGCGCAGGCGGTCGAGGCTGGCGGCGAGCACCGGGCGGGCTCCGGCGACGTCGCCCCGGGCGGCCTGACACGCGGCTTGAATGCTCCGGGCGGCGACGTGCTGCGAGTGGTTGTCCACGTAGAGCGAGCGCACGAGGCGGGCGCCCCGCTCGGCCTGTTCGCGACCACGTTCTGCGTCACCGAGGCGGCAGTGCAGGTCGGCGGAAGCCAGCAATGCCTGTGCTGCGCCCCGCGTCGAGGCAGCGGGCCCGGTCGCCGTCTGGCGCAACGCGGCGTCGTAGGCGGCGCGGGCGTCCGCGAGGCGTCCGGCGCGCTCGTAGGCGCGGCCCAGCATCACCTGCGTCAGCACCACGCGGGCGTGCGCCGGACCGAGAGCGTCGATCAGTCCATCCAGCGCGGCTTCCAGCACGACGACCCCGGCGTCCGGTTGCCCGCTGGCGCTCAGGGCCGCCCCGCGCCGGGCGCGGTACGCCTGGGCCGTGACGCTCGCCGCGCCGTAGATCGGCGTAATCAGGGCGAGGGCTTCGGTGGAGGCGGTGACGGCATCGGCGGGCCGCCCCTGCCGGCTGGCGAGAGTGGAGCGAATGCGGAGCGTCCCGGCGAGAAAGGTGCGGGCGTCGGCGCTGGTGTCGGCCGAGGCGCGTCCGATGCGCTCGGCCTCGCGCAGGTGCCGCCGGGCGTCCTCGATCCGCTCGGTTCGGACATACAGGACCGCCAGATTGTTATGCGTGACGGCGAGGCGCGGATGGTCCGGACCCAGCACGGCGCGTTCGACCTGCAGCGCTTCCTGCTGCACCGTTTCGGCCTCGGCGTAGCGGCCCAGGTTCTCCAGGACGATGGCCAGCATGTTGAGCGTGTAGGCATATTCGGGGCGCTCCGTGCCGAGGTGGTCGCGCTGGAGCTGGAGTGAGGCCCGGAGCGGCGGCACGGCGGCGTCCAGGCGATCCAGCATGCGCCGCGCCGTGCCGAGGCCGGTGAGGGCTTCGGCCAGGGCGTCGGGGTCGGGCGGCGCCTGCGCCCGGTACGTGGCGACGGCCTCCCGGTAGAGCGTGTCGGCGCGGGCGTACTGGCCCCGGTTCAGGTACACGCTGCCCAGCACCGTCTGCATCTCGGCCTGCACGAGCGGCTCGTCCTCCAGGCCATGGATGCGCGCCCGGCCCTGCTCCAGCAGCTGCTCGACGGTGAGGGTGTCGCCCTCTGTGAGCGCCGGGTTGCTGGCCTCGAACAGGTCCACCAGGAGTCCTGCTACGGACTCGTACTTTTGCGCCTCTTGCGCCACGCGGTCGCGCTCGGCGGCCACCCGTTGCGTATGGAACGCGCCGAGGGCCAGCAGCAGCACCAGCAGCGCGGCACCGGCGACCAGCGGCATGCGGTTGCGGCGGACGAACTTGCCCGCCCGGTAGCGCCATCCGCCGCGCCGGGCGCGGACGGGCAGACCGTCGAGGTAGCGCGCCAGGTCGTCGAGTAGCGCTTCGGCGGTGGGGTAGCGCTGCTCCGGCTCTTTGCGCATCGCCTTGAGGACGACGGCGTCCAGGTCGCCGTCCAGCGGAATAGGCGTCTTCTGTTGCGAGGGCGGCGGCGGGTCCTCGTGCAGCACCGCGCGGGCCACGTGCAACGCAGAGCGGTCGACGTGGGGGGCGAAGGGGTGTGTGCCCGTCAGCACCTCGTACAGTACGACGCCGAGGCTGTAGACGTCCGTGGACGTCGAGACGGTGTTGCCGCGAAGCTGCTCAGGGGCGGCGTACTCAGGCGTCAGGAGGCGCGTGCCGGTGGTGAGGGCGCGCGTCGCCGGGCCGGAGGCGTCGAGCAGCTTGGCGATGCCGAAGTCGAGCAGCTTGACCTGCGCCCGTCCCGTCCCCCCGTCGGGGGGCTCAGTGACGAGGATGTTGCTCGGCTTCAGGTCGCGGTGGATGATGAGCTGTTGGTGCGCGTGCTGCACGGCCTCGACCACTTGCATAAAGAGGCGCAGGCGCTCGGGCAGTGTGTCTGCGCGCGCGTCGCAGTACGCGTCGATGGGCTGGCCGTCCACGTATTCCATGACGAGGTACGGCGTGCCGTCGTCCAGCACGCCGCCGTCCAGCAGGCGGGCGATGCCGGGGTCGCGCAGCAGGGCGAGGATCTGCCGCTCCTGCTCGAAGCGCCGCACCATCTCGGGCGTCCCGGCGGTGGGGTGCAGCAGCTTGATCGCCACGTCTTGCTCGAAGTGGCCGTCGTCCCGGGTGGCGCGGTAGACGATGCCCATGCCTCCACGCCCCAGTTGCTCACGGAGGCGGTAGGCCCCCACGCGGCGGCCCTCCAGCGGCACGGCGGGGGCTACCGCAGTCGCCACGTCGGGCAGGAGTGGGAGGGCGAAGTCGACGGCGGCCTCGTCCAGGAACGACGTGTCCGTCGCCGCGTCCAGCAGCGCCTCCACGATCTGCCGGAGGGCTGGCGCGTCGGCGCACTCGGCGTCCAGCACGGCGACTCGCTCGTCCGGCGGCAGGTCCAGCGTCGCGTCCAGGAGCGCGTCGATGCGCTGCCATTGCTGCTGGGTCAGGCGTTGGAGCGCGGTCGTCGGGAGCATGCGTGCAGGTGGGATGTAAGCAAAGCTCGGTACGCTATGCAATGCGCAAAGCCGGGCGGCAGGCGGACAGCGGCGTGTGTGGAGGAGTTACGGGTGGAGGGGTGGACGTGCGACGGTGTGGAGGAAAAAACGTCCATACGTTCACACCGTCAGCCGTCCACGCCTACCCCGGGCCGCGCAGGTGCACGGTGAGCCACGCCTTGGCCTTGGCCCAGTCCCGGCGGATGGTGCGCGCGCTGACGCCGAGCAGGGCGCCGATCTCGTCCATCGTGAGGCCACCGAAGAAGCGGTACTCCACCACCTTGGCCTGGCGGGCGTCGCGCCGGGCGAGCAAGTCGAGGGCGTCGTCGAGGCCGAGGAGCGTCTCGGCGCGGTCGCCGGCGGAGAGGAGGCGTTCTTCGAGCGTGATGGGCTGCTGGCCGCCGCCGCGCTTCTGGGCGTTGCGCTTGCGGGCGTACTCGACGAGCACCTGCCGCATGGCCCGGGCCGAGATCGCGTAGAAGTGCGCCCGGTCCTGCCAGTCCACGTCGGTCTGGTCCACCAGCTTGAGATAGGCCTCGTGCACGAGCGCTGTGGTGGAGAGCGTGTGCCCGCGCCGCTCGCGACGGAGCTGCCCCTGGGCGATGCGGCTCAGTTCGTCGTAGACGATCTCGAACAGTTCGTCCTGCACGGCGTGGCGGTCGTCGCGCATGGCGTGCAGCAGCGTCGTCACGGCCTGCTTCGGGGACGAGGACTCCATGAAGCGGTACGGCGGGTGGCGGGGACGTCCGGTGGGGCGTGTGAGGGGATCCTAAAATAACCTGCCCCGGCGTCAAGTGAAACCAAAGTCAGACTGCGCGGCAGGCTGGCCAGGGCATCATCCCGATGCTTCGTGGTGCGTGACAGGCAGGGGCCCTCGCTTCGGCAGGACCTCCTTATATCGTTATCGCTCGGCGATGTCCGCAACGCTGAGACGTGATGCGTGATGCGTAATCCGTGAGAGGGGGTTGTTACCGATGTGTGAACAGGTTGCTAAACGTATTTGACCACCCACCGCCGCGCATTCTGCGTCGCGCCATACGCGGCTACGATGTTCTGTCGCTCCTTCGGAGCTTTCGAACGCCGAAGGCGTGGTGGACCTCTCGTAGCTGGGCGTGGAGCCGATGGCGGAACGTCCAGCGAAACGGAAAGCCGCGATCTTTAGAAAGCTATGCACGGATCAGTAAAGCGTCTGCTCTCGCCCTCCACGCAACACGCAACACGAATCACGGCGTGTGACCTCGGAGGTCCTGACGTCTCCAATCTGAATGAGCACGTAGTACGCCTCACGCGCCACGTCCTCGGCGACCCAGTCATCGCCCGGCGACCGCGGGATTACTGGCGCGGCTGCATCGTGATGACGGGCAGCAGCATCTCCTCCATCGACGCGCCGCCGTGCTGCATCGTATCGTTGTAGAGGTTCAGGTAGCGGTGGTAGTTCGTCGGGTAGACGAAGTAGTAGTCCTCCTTCGCGATGATGTAGTTGGTGGAGAGGCGCCCGGCGGGCAGGCCGAACGTCTCCGGGTCTTTGACGAAGATGGCGTGCCGCTCGTCGCACTTCAGGTTACGCCCGTACTTGTAGCGCAGCGCCGTAGAGGTGTGGCGGTCGCCGATGACCTTGGTGGCGTGCAGGCTGCGGATGGCGCCGTGGTCCGTGGTGATGACGACGGTGCAGTCCTGCTCGGCGAGGTCGCGGAAAGCCTCGTAGAGCCACGAGTGCTCGAACCAGGTGCGCGTGAGGGCGCGGTAGGCGCGCTCGTCCGGGGCCAGCTCCTTCAGCACGTCGCTGTCCGAGCGGCTGTGGGCCAGGATGTCGACGAAGTTGACGACGATGGCGCTGAGGTCGCTCTGCAGGTAGTCCGTCACGTTCTGGGCGAAGGCGCGCCCGTCCTCCTTGCCGATCAGCTTCTCGTAGCGCATCCGCACGTCGCCCACGTGCTTGCGCTGGAGCAGGTCGCTCAGGAAGGCGTCCTCGTTGCGGTTGCGGCTGTGCTCGTCGTCCTCGCCCTCGGCCCAGAGGTCCGGGTAACGCCGGGCGATGTCGCGGGGCAGCAGGCCGCTGAAGATGGCGTTGCGCGAGTAGGGCGTGGCCGTCGGCAGGATGGAGTAGTAGAACGTCTTGTCGAGCTGGAAGTGCGGGTAGAGCAGCTTCTCGAACTCCAGCCACTGGTCGTGGCGCATGCAGTCGATCACGAAGAAGAGCACGGGGCGGTCGCCGAGTTGCGGCAGCACGTGCTCGGGGACGACCTCGTGGGAGAGCACCGGCCGATACTCGTCCGGCGTCGTGTCCGTATCAGCGATCCATCCGGCGTACTCATCCTCGATGAAGCGCCCGAAGGCGCGGTTCGCCTCGCGCACCTGATCTTCCAGGATCTGGCGGGCGTTCTCGTCGCCTTCCAGCTCCAGGTCGTAGCGGATCAGCTCCTGGTACAGCTCCACCCACTCGGCGTGGCGCAGCGGCTCCATCAGCTGCCGCGAGATCTGGTTGAAGCGCTGCAGGTAGCTCTGCGACACCTTTTCGGTCCGCAGGCGCGCCCGTTCCAGCAGCCGCTTGCAGGTCAGCAGGATCTGGCTCGGGTTGACGGGCTTGGTGAGGTAGTCGCTGATCTGGCCGCCCAGGGCCTCTTCCATCAGGTCTTCCTCCTCGCTCTTGGTCACCATGACCACGGGCACCTCCGGCGCCACGCGCTTGATCTCGGAGAGCGTCTCCAGCCCGTCCATGCCGGGCATCTGCTCGTCCAGCAGGACCACGTCGTAGCGGGCGTCTTTCACCTGCTCCACGGCGTCGGCGCCGTTGGCGACGCTGGTCACCTCGTAGCCTTTGTTTTCGAGGAAGAGGATGTGAGGCCGGAGCAGGTCGATCTCGTCGTCGGCCCAGAGGATGCGGGGGGTTGGCATGGTCGATAGTCGAAGGTCGATGGTCGAAGGGCGCGTAGTACGTCACGGGACCGCGATGCGCAGCATCGGCATCGGTCACGTAGCAGTCGTATCGATCTCGCTCAAATACGCCCTCCGCGATGCTGTGCGTTCATTCGCAAATCGACATGCGCCCCTCGCCCCTCGTTCCTCGTCATTCCGAGGGTGTCCACACGTAGTTGCCCTGCCGGTCGATGTAGCCGTAGCGGCCGTCCACCTGGACGAGGGCGAGGCCGTCCTCGAAGTCCCAGGCCTGATCGTACTGCGGGGCGATGGCGAAGGTGCCCGTCGTGTCGATGTAGCCCCACTGGTCGTTGTCGCGGACGCGGGCGAGGCCGTCCTGGAAGTACCAGGCGCCGTCGAAGCGCGGGTCGATGACGATGTCGCCCGCCACGTTACGATAGCCGTAGCGCCCGTCCACCTTCACGAGGCCCAGCAGGTGCGGCTGGTAGTTGGCCTCCTCCAGCACGCGCGGGTCCATCTCGAAGCGGGGCTCGACGACCACCTCGCCCTGCCGGTTGATGTAGCCCCACTTGCCCTCGATCTGCACGGGCGCGAGGCCGTCGGAGAAGTGCCAGGCGTCCTCGAAGCGCGGCGGGATGACGGGCGCGCCTGTCCGGTCGATGTAGCCGTAGCCGCTGTCGGTGTGGACGAGCGCGCGGCCATCCGTAAAGCGGGCGGCCTGCGTGAACCGGGCGGGAATGACCAACTCGCCCTGGGCGTCGATGTAGCCCCACTGTCCGTCCTGCCGGATGGGAAACAGCGCCTCGGACGCCTCGGCGGGCGGCGCGGCGGCGGTCGTATCTGACGGGGCGTCCGGCGCATCGGACGGCGACTGGCAGGCGCTGCCGGCGACGAACAGCACACCGATGAAGAGGACGACGAGGCGGGGCATAGGGCGCAGTGTGGCGGGTGAAGAATCGACGCCCTGGTACAACCCACAGCCATCCTGATTGTTTGGGCGGGCCGCGCTTGAGACTCGAACTCTACGGTCCGTCGGAGGTAAGCAACCCGGCTGCGTATCCCTCCCCTCCATCACTCACCCCGCGACGCCCATGAATGCGACCATTCAAGACGCCCTCAACGATCAGATCCAGGCCGAGTTTGCGTCGGCATACCTCTACCTCGCCATGTCCGCCCACTTCGAGGAGCAGGGGCTGGGCGGCTTCGCCCACTGGATGCGGCAGCAGTGGGAGGAGGAGACGGCTCACGCGATGAAGTTTTACGACTTTCTACTTCAGCGCGACGGCACGGTGGAGTTGCAGGCGCTCGACAAACCGGAGGTCCGTTTCGACTCGCCGCTGGAGGCCTTCGAGCAGGCGCTGGCGCACGAGCAGTACATCACCCGGCGCATCCACGAGCTGTACGATCTGGCCATGGAGGAGCAGGAGTACACCCTGCGCCCGCTGCTGCACTGGTTCATCGAGGAGCAGAACGAGGAAGAAGAGTCCGTCCGCGACATCGTGGATTCCCTACGCCTCATCGGCAACGACACGTCGAACCTGTTCATGCTCGACCGCGAGCTGGCCCAGCGCACCCCCGAGCCCGACGAGCCCGCCGGGTAATACTGATACAGATGGGTGATGTCTGGATCCTGGTGTCACCTGTCGTGGTGCGTGATGGGCACGTTCCATCGCTCCATCAGCGCTTTTTTACGCATCACGCATTACGCACCACGAAAGACGAAGCTATACGGACATCGCCCGGCGAAAACGGTATATGCCATCCGGGAACGCGGGGGCAGCCGTGCACCTATAAACTGCGTGCATGAGACCGTCGAAATTCGTATTTTGACCGGACACCGCAACCCGCTCACCTACCCTACTGCAGTCGTATGACCACACACGTGCTCCTCGGCAATCCTTCGAATCTGTTTGTCTGGGACTATGGCCGCTACGGCATCGGCAGCGCGCCGTTTAACGGCGACCCGGACCGGATCCTAGAAGACTGGAAAGCGGTGCAGCACAACGCCACCGTGGGCAACTCGAAGGGCACGCTCTTCGCGCCGCCGGAGCCGCGCGAGGTGACCGTCGTCGGTCGCGAGGACGACGAATAGCGCGCCGCACCTTTACGGACACTGCTGACGGGAGAGCCTGCAATCGGGCTCTCCCGTTTTTTATGGCTGGAGCGCTGGAGGTGATGAAAGGGCCGAGTCCGGCTCGTTCAGCACGAACCGCAACGCCACGGCGCGGTGATCCGAGGGCTGCGGCGCGCCGCCCACGACGAAGGCCGCGACGGGGACGATCTCGCCCGCCTCGTAAAAGATGTGGTCGATCTTGCGCACCGGCGCGTCCGCCGGGTACGTGCCGGGGATGGGCGTGAGCGTGTCGGGCACCGCCGGACGGAACGAGGTGCCGTCGAGCAGGAGGGCGAGCGTCGCTTCGGTGGCGTCCACGGGCAGCGGCGTGTTGAAGTCGCCCAGGAGCAGGACGGGGTAGGCCTCGCGATAGCGGTCGACGAGAGCACGCAGGGCCCGGGCCTGTCGCTCGCGCGTCGGGGCGTCGAAGGCTTCGAGGTGCACGTTGATGACGGCGAGCGGGCGGTCTGGGACGCCGACATTGAGGAGGGCGACCTGGGCGAGGCGGTCCAGGTAGAGCGCGGGGGCGAGGCGGCCCAGCAGCGGCCCGTACCGGTCGAACGCGTCCATCGGCGGGAGGACGACGCGCTCGTGCCGCTGGATCGGATAGCGGCTCAGGATCGCCTGGCCGGACCGCATCGCGCCGAAGTGGTCCGTGGGGTCGTACCACGGCCCGGGAAACGGCACGTACCGCTCGTCCCAGTTGATGGCCGTGGCCGAGGCGTGGTAGCCCAGCCGCCGGGCCAGCGTGTCGAGCTGGTGCACGTCGTACGACCGCGCCGCGCCGAGGTCGATCTCCTGAAACCCGATCACGTCCGCCGCCAGCGAGTCCAGCATGCGCGTGGCGGCGTCCAGGTGGCGGGCGTAGAGGGCCGGCGAGCGGTCCACCGGCGCGTTGTTCGTCATCCCCGACAGGTAGCCGATGTTGTAGGTGACGGCGGTCAGCGTGTCGGTCGGGGTGGCGGTGGGCGCGTCGTACGTCGTCGTGGTGGCGAGGGCCGCCTCGGGCAGGGTGCCGCTGCTGGCCCAGACGACGAAGCCCGCGAACCCGGCGAGGAGCAGCGCGGCGACGAGAAGCAGGGACCGGAGCAGGCGCATCGGACGTGTCGGGAGAACGTGGCGAAAGGGGAAAGACCGCGGACCGCAGCCAGCAGACCGCGGAAAAACGCACGTGCTGGTGGTCTGCGGCCACAGGGCAACATCAGGGCTATCCCACGGCTTGGGATATCTACGACCGCGCGGGCCGGGAGGTGCCCGCCGTCGAACCGCATAGGTTCGGCGGGGGTACGATCCCCGCGCTTCTGCTCATTGACGTCGGTCTTCCGATGAAGTACGTCCTCCCGCTGCTTTTCGTCGCCCTCACCGTCTGCTCGCCCACCGATCCGCCACCCGCATCGTCTCCCTCCGCTGCCGACCGCAGCGTCGCCCCTGACACCGCCGGGGCCGACACGGTGGACGTCCGCACGGCGCTGGGGCCCTTCACCGGGACATGGCGCGGCACCTTCACGGTATACACCTACGACGGCGAGCCGGTCACCCGGCTGGAGGCGGAGCACCGCTACCGCTGGGAGGGCGACGTGCAGGTGGGCTCGTTCGTCGACCGGTACCCCGACGGGCGCGTCGTGCGGGCCGAGGCGCGCAACTACCTGGAGGACGGCGTCCTGTGGTGCGAGGTGACGAAGGACAACGGCGAGCGTACGGTGCATCAGGGCCGGTACGAGGACGGCGCGGTCTTCTGGCACCGGCAGCTGGAGAGTGGCCTCACGGAGACGTTCCGCGAGCGCGTCGTCGAGACGCCGTCGGGACGGGAATACCAGATCGACGGCTTCGGCGCGTATCCGGGCGACGGCGGGATGAGCTACGTCGTCTACAAAGGGCGGTACCAGGCCGTCGCGGCGGGCCAGTAGCGCGGGCTACCCGTGGACGGGCTCGAGTGCCTCTTCCCGCCGTGCAGACGCGGCGTAGAGGGGCGGCAGCGCGAGGGTGAACGTGCTGCCTTCGCCCTGCTGGCTCTCGACCCAGATGTGGCCGTCGTGGAGGTCGGCGAGGCGCTTTACGATGGACAGGCCGAGCCCCGAGGACGGCTCGCCCGCGGTGGGCGTCGGGGCGAGGCGCTTGAACGGCTGAAAGAGGCGCGCCTGGTCTGTCTCGCTGAGGCCGGGACCCTCGTCGCGCACGGCGAACTGCACGGTGCCGTCCTGACGCCGGGCAGACACGTAGATGGGATGCCCCAGCGGCGAGTACTTGATGGCGTTGCTGAGCAGGTTGCTCATCATCTCGCGCAGGCGCGCCGGATCGGCCTTGACGCGGAGGTCGTCCTCGGCGGCGACGTCGAGGTGCAGCGCCTGGTCCTTACGGTCGGCCTGGGGGCGGTGGTTGTCCACGACGCGCGCGGCGGCCTCGCCCAGGTCCAGCGGCACCTGATTGAGCTCGACGCGCCCGCTTTCGAGCGCCACCGACTCCAGGATCTCGCCGATGAGCGCCGTCATGCGGTCGGCGTTGGAGTGGATCATCTCGATCAGCTCGTACTGCCGCAGGTCGTTGTCCAGCTCGTCCAGCAGGATCTGCGAGGCGCCCTTGATGCTGGCCAGCGGGTTGCGCAGGTCGTGCGCCGTCATGCCCAGCAGTTCGGTCTTCTGGTCGTTCGTGCGCAGGAGGTCTTCGTTGGTGTGCGCCAGCTCGTCGTTGAGCGCTTCGAGGTCGGCCTTTTGCTGCTCGACCTCGCGGGTGCGGGCGGCCACGAGGCGCTCCAGCCGCCGCTTTTGGGCCTGCAGCCGCCGCAGCCGCCACCGGGAGGCCGCGGCGATCAGGCCTGCCATCAGCAGCAGTCCCCCGAGGCCGTAGAGCGCGTAGGCCCAGGCGGTGCGGTACCAGGGCGGGCGGATGGTGAACGAGAAGCGGTCTTCGTCGCTGCGCTGCCCGTACGCGTCGCGCGCCTGGACGCGAAACGTGTAGCTGCCGGGCGCGAGGTTGGTGTAGTCGTTGTCGGTGTCGCGCTGCCAGCGGGACCACGTCTCGTCGTACCCGTCGAGGCGCACGCGGTAGTGCGTGGCCGAGGGCGCGTCGAAGAAGGGCGCGGCGTAGGTGAAATGGAGGTCGTTGTGGGCGTAGGCGAGCGAGGGCGCCGAGCGGTGCGAGCTGCCCGCAATCAGCGAGTCGCCCTCGATGGTCGTGACGCGCCGGATGAGGGCGGGCACCGTCGGCGCCGTGCGGGAGGCTGCCGAGGGCACGTAGCGGACGAGGTCCTCGCTTCGGGTGACCCACACGGTGCCGTCAGGGTCGCGGTAGAAGGAGGAACTGACGGTCGCATGCAGCCGGGCGAAGGGCGACGCATCCCAGGTGTAGCTGCCATCGGCCTGCCTGCGCGCCACGCCCAGCGTCTTACCGACCCCCATCCACACGTTGCCGTGGCGATCCACGTACGGGTCGTCGACCGCCGCCGTCGAGTCGTCCAGCACGGCTCCCAGCACCGGGTCGCGCGCGAAGGTCGGCGGGTCGGTCGCGGCGGCGTGGTAGAGGCCGTCGTCGGTGGCGATCTGCACGCGCCCCTCGGTCATGAAGGGCTGGTTGCGCCCGGCGGGCAGGCCGTCCTCCTCGCCGAAGCGCTCCACGACGGCCTCGCGCTCGTCGGCGAAGGTGACGCGGAGCAGGCCTTCGTAGTTGGTCCCCAGCCAGAGCGTGCCCGCGTCGGTCTCGGCGATGCTGCGGATCGTTTCGGGGACGCCGTCCACGTAGCCCTCGTACTGCCAGCGCCCATCCGTCAGGCGCAGCGTAGCGAGGCCGTCGCGCTCGCCCGCATAGAGGCGCGTCGGATCGTGCCGGGAGCGGTGCAGCGTGTACACCTGCGGGCCGCCGCCCAGGCGCGTGACGCCGTCGGGGCGGATTCGATAGATGCCGCTCGACGTGCCAGCCAGCAGCCCGGCCTCGGTCGAGACGAAGGTCCAGCACTGCGCGGCGAGGCCCGGCACCTGCCGGAAGCGCGGGCGGGGCCCCGTCGTGTCCAGCACGAAGATGCCCAGGTTGGTGGTGAGGTAGATCCGGCCGTCGTGGCGGATCACGTCGTACGGGGAGCCCTCGAAGCCGGTCGTCTCATCGAAGACGGTCAGCGGCGAGAGCGGCTCCACCCGCGTGATGCCGCCGTCGAGTCCGAGCCAGAGGCCGTCGCTGTGGTCCGTATAGGCGTAGAGCACGGTGCGGGTGCGCAGCCCGTCGCGTTCGCCGAGGCGGCGGAGCAGTTCGCCCTGCGGACTGAAGAGAAAGGCGCCGTTGCGGATCGTAGTCAGGGCGAGCAGGCCGTTCGGGAGCACCGTGCCGTGGTAGATCCAGCTGTCCGAAAGCAGATCGTCGACGGGGGTGGAGAAGGGCGTCAGGGTGTCGTCGTCGAGGCGGAACAGCGCCTCGTTCGTGGCGACGAGGAGCCCCTGCGCGCCGTGGGGCAGGAGGGCGTAGATGCTGGCATCGCCCAGCGCGGCGCTGCCTGGGACGGGCTGCAAGGAGTCGCCACGCACCTGCACCAGCCCCGTCTCGTCGATCGCGGCGTAGAAGGTGTCGCGGACGGCATAGCCGCTCGGGCCGACGAAGGGGCGGCTCCAGACCTGCATCTCGCCGTCGCGCCAGCGGAACAGGTGGTCGTACGTCAGAAAGAAGACGCCGCGCGAGGTGGCCGCCGTGCGCCACACCGGGCCGAAGTCGCGGGCCTCGGCAGGCACCTCATCGAGCAGCGACTCGAAGCGGAGCGCGCCGGTCGAGTCCGTGGCGAGGACGCCGAGGTCGTTCTCCGCGCCCACGTAGACGCGCCCGTCCGCGCCCGTGGTGAGCGAGCGGACGATGCTGCCGTTGGGCATCGGGAGCGGGCCCTTCCAGCGCACGCCGTCGTAGACCAGCACGCCGTCCGTGTTGCCCACGTAGAGCAGCCCGCGCGCGTCCTGCGTGACGGCCCAGTTCTGCGGGTCGGCGCCGTAGGCCTCGGGGCTGAAGCTCTGATGGAGGAAGCGCCCGGCCTCGGCAAAGGCGCGGGCATCCTCGGGCGCCTGATGCAGCCGGGGGACCTCCGTGGGGGACCAGGGCTCCACGGGCTGCGCGGCGAGGGCCGTCGTCAGCCCGAAGGCGAGGAGCACGGAGAGTAGATGCTTCATGCGGAGCGGGAGGGGCAGCCGCAACGAATGGGAAGGACAGATACTTCAGGTGGCTCTTAAAAACATCATTCCATAGGCCGGTTCCTGCTGAATCGACCCGCTGGGGGTCAGTCGACTTCCTGGATGTGCTGGACGACCCGTCCCGCCAGTCCGTAGGCCACGGCGGCCTCGGCGTCCAGCCAGGTCTGCTGGCGCAGGTCTGCGGCGATGCGGTCCTCGGGCTGGCCGGTCTGCTCGGCGAGCACCTGCGTGACGCGGTCGCGCAGGGCGGCCACCTCGCGCGCCTCCGTGGGCACGTCCGCTGCGCCCGAGCGCGGGGCGGCATTGGGCAGCGTGAGGCCGAAGCGGGCGTGCGGCAGGGCGTAGCGGCGCTCCACCGGCACAGCCACGTACAGCAGCACGCCGGGCCCGGCGGTGCGTCCGGTAGCGATCATGCGGACCGGCGCCTTCAGGAAGCGCACCACGTCGTGCAGGCTCAGGGCGGCGTCGGCGCTGCCGCGGGGCACGGTCAGCGTGACCGTGATGGGGGCGTCCGAGGCGGAGGCCATGCCCAGCAGTTGCGCGCTCACCTGCCCGCTACGTTCGTCCGTAAGGGGACCGTTCAGGAGGATCGTGCGGCTCTCGAACAGGCGCCGCGCGAGGTCGTCCTGCATCGACGAGGGGGACATCCAGGATTCCATGGCGAAAGGCGGACGGAGACGAAAAGGGAACGGCGAGCCTACGGACGGCGGGGAAGCACCAGCACGCGGAGGCGGCGGTTGGTACGGCGGCCCGTAGCCGTGGCGTTCGAGGCGACGGGCCGGGTGGCACCCAGGCTGACGACCTCGAAGCGGGCGGGCGGGACCGTGTGCGCGTCGACCCAGTGGCGGACGGCCGCGGCGGCGCGGGCGGCGGAGAGTTCCCAGTTGCTGGGGTAGCGCTCCTGCAGGCGCCCGCTCACCGGCACGTCGTCGGCGTAGGCCTCGACGCGCACCGTGCCGGAGGTAGCCTTCAACGTGTCGGCGACGGTGTCAAGTTTCGCGCGTCCGGCGTCGGTGAGCGTCGCGCTGGCCGGTTCGAACAGGTCGTCGATGGCGAGGGTGGCCACCACCGGAGGCGGCATGGGCGTCGGGTCCCGGCATGCGTCCAGCAGGAAGTGCAGCCGGTCGAGGCTGTCGAGCAGCGCCCGGCGGTCCCGGTAGTACTGGCCGGAGTCGATGGCCTCGTAGAAGAGGATCGAGTCCTGGAGGGCGTACAGGTCGGCCTTCAGCGTCCGCGTGGTGGTGCGGAGCGAGTCGACGCGGGCCGCCTGCTCGGCGTAGCGCTGCTGGCTGACGCAGCCGCTGAGCAGCAGGGCCGCGAGGGCAACGAGAAACGAGAAGCGCATCGGCAACGGGGACGGTGGGAGTGGCGAACAGAAGAGGCGTCGGGACAGCATCCGCAGGGTGGCGCTCAGCCCGCGTCGTCGTCCCGGTCGATCATGGACGGCGACGACTGCGCGGTGGGCATCAGGATGATCTCCTGAATGTTGACGTGCGGCGGGCGCGAGGCGCACCAGCGGACCGCGTCGGCCACGTCGGCGGGCGTGAGCGGGTCGGTGGTATCGTAGACGGCGTCTGCGCGCTCGGCGTCGCCGTCGAAGCGGACGAGGCTGAACTCGGTCTCGACCAGGCCGGGATCGACCGTCGAGACGCGGAGGGGCGTGCCGTGCAGGTCCTGCTTGAGCCCGCGCGTGATGGCGCCCACGGCGTGCTTCGTGGCGCAGTAGACCGTGCCGCCGGGGTAGACGCCGTGCCCCGCCGTCGAGCCGATGTTGATGACGTGCCCGCGTCCGCGCTCGACCATGCCGGGCACCACGGCCCGCGTCACGTACAGCAGCCCCTTCACGTTCGTGTCCACCATCGTGTCGATCTGGTCGGTCGTGTTTGCGTAGGCGGGCTCCAGGCCGCGCGAGAGCCCGGCGTTGTTGACCAGCACGTCGATGGCCTGCCACGCGGGGGGCAGCCCGGCGTAGGCCTCCTGCACGGCGTCGTCGTCCCGCACGTCCAGCGTCAGCGTGTAGACATCGGCGTCGTGGGCGCGGCGCAGGCGGTCCGCCACGGCAGTGAGGCGCTCCGTCCGGCGGGCGCACAGCAGCAGCCGCGCCCCGGCCCGCGCGAACGCCTCGGCACAGGCCGCGCCGATGCCGGAGGAGGCGCCGGTGATGAAGACGAGGCGGTCGGACAGGTCGTACATGGTCGGAGCAACGATGTGGATGAATGAGCGTAGAAGAGGCGGCGTCGGCGATGGGCCGCCGAAGATCGTGCCTCAATGTACGGAACGCGCGATCCATCGTGGATCAGGATTTTTGCCTGGCACCTCGCCCCGCCGCCGTCCTATACTCTTTCCGGTTTCGATACCACCGTCCTTTGTCACTACACGCCGTCCGCATGCGTTACCTTTCTGTTCTCGGGGCCGTTTTGTTGCTCGTCGCCATGGCCCGACCCGGCATCGCGCAGGAGGCGCACGCGGGCGATCCGGTGGTCTGTGAGGACGGCGTGGCGGCGGGCTTCCCGTGCCGCAGCATGACGCTGCTGGCCCGCGTGCCGCTCGCGGACCTCGGCAGCCCGCCCCTCGCCAACGACGTCTGGGGATGGACCGACCCGGATACCGGACGCGAGTACGCGCTGCTCGGCCTCGCCACGGGCACCGTCTTCCTCGACGTCACCACGCCGACGGCGCCGGTCCTGCTGGGCACGCTGCCCCGGACCGAGGGCTCCCGCGTCGCCTCGTGGCGCGACGTCAAGGTGTACCGAAATCATGCCTTCATCGTCGCCGACGCGGCGGGCAGTCACGGCATGCAGGTGTTCGACCTGACCCAACTGCGCGACGTGACCGATCCGCCCGTGACGTTCGCGGCGACGGCGCGCTACGACGGCTTCGGGAGCACGCACAACATCGTCATCAACGAGGAGACGGGCTTCGGCTACGCCGTCGGGGCCAGCAGCGGCGGGCAGACGTGCGGCAGCGGCCTGCACATGATCGACCTCCGCGCGCCCCGGAATCCGACCTTCGCCGGGTGCTTCGCCGAGCACGGCTACGTCCACGACGCGCAGTGCGTCGTCTATCGCGGGCCGGACGCCGACTACCAGGGGCGCGAGCTGTGCTTCAACGCCATCGGCCCTCTTAGCAGCGGCCAGTCGGACGCCCTCAGCATCGTCGACGTGACGGACAAGGACGCGCCCGTCGGCATCGCCCGGGTGACGTATCCGCAGGCGGGCTACGGCCATCAGGGGTGGCTCTCGGAGGATCATCAGCACTTCTTCTTCGGGGACGAGAGCGACGAGCGTAATTTCCCCGAAAGCATCGACCGCACGCGCACGCTCGTCTGGGACGTGATCGACCTCGACAGCCCCGTGCTCGCCACCGACTACCGGGGCGAGGCGACGTCGATCGACCACAACATGTACGTCCTGGGCGACTATCTGTATCAGGCTAACTACACGAGCGGCCTGCGCCTGCTCGACGTGTCGCAGCCCACGGCGCCGTCCGAGATCGCGTTCTTCGATGTCTTTCCGGACGACAACGCGCAGCGCTTCACCGGCGCGTGGAGCGTCTATCCGTACTTCCAGAGCGGGACGGTCCTCATCAGCAGCATGGACGGCGGGCTCTTCGTCGTGACGCCCGGCCTCGCCCTGCGCCCAGCGGCGCGGGACGACCGGGTGACGGGACGCGCCGGGGCGCAACTCCGCGTGGACGTGCTGGAAAACGACCGCGACCCGAACGGCGACCCGCTGGATGTGGACATCATCGAGCAGCCCGCGCAGGGAACGGCGACGCTCAATGCGGACGGGACGGTGTCCTACCGGCCCGACGGGTTCGCGCCGGGGACAGATTCCTTCCGCTACCGCGTGACCGATGCGACGGGGGCGAGCGACGAGGCGACCGTGACCGTGCGCCTCGACGCCGCCGACGCCGCGCAGGCTCAGGTGCAGTTCATCCACGGCGTGGCGGACCCGGCCCTCGCGACGGTCGACCTGTACTTGGCGGACACGCTGCTGGTCGATGACCTGGCGTTTCAGCGGGGCACGGCGTTTCTGACGCTGCCGGGCGACGAGGACCTCGCCGTGGGCCTCGCGCCGGGCACGAGCACGAGCGTGGACGACACCCTCGCCACCGCGACGATCCGGCTGGCCTCCGCGGCCACGCACGTCGTCACCCTCGAAGGCGTCACGACGCCCGAGGCATTTCCAGTGAACCCGGCAGGCGAGAGCACCGCGCTGGCCGTCCGCGTCCGGGAGGATGCGCCGCTCCGCGCCGACCAGGCCGACGACGTGGCGGTGTTCGTCGTCCAGGCTACGCCGGATGCGGCGCGCCTGACCGTCACGGCGGGCGACGCGGGCGGGACGCGCACGCTGGCGCAGGACCTGCCGTACGGGACCGCGAGCGACGACACCGCGCTCCGCGCAAGCGGCTACGAAATCACGGTGACGGCTCCAGGGGCTCCCACGCCCTTCCGGTTCGACCTCGACCTCTCCGACCGGGCGGGCGAGGCGGTGACGCTGCTGATCACGGGCTTCCTCGATCCGCCCGCCGATGCGCCGACGCTGACGCTGGCGCCGGTCACCATCGACGGCACGGTCGCCGCGGGCATCGTCGTCGACACGGACGAGGCGCCGCCGGTGCCGGACGGCTTCACGCTCTCGCCCGCCTACCCGAACCCGTTCAACCCGACCACGACGCTGACGGTGACGCTGCCCGCACGCCAGCGGGTGACGGTGGCGGCCTACGACGTGCTCGGCCGCCGCGTGGCGACGCTGCACGAGGGCGCGCTGCCCGCCGGAACGCACGCCCTCACGTTCGACGCCGCAGGGCTGCCGAGCGGCACCTACGTGCTCCGGGCGGTCGGCCCGACGAGCCAGCAGACGCGCACCGTCACGCTGGTGAAATGACGTCCGTACGTAATCGGAGGCGTTCCCCCGTCTCGATCCGCTAGTTTCTTTCGTACGCCAGTTTCTCATGTCCTTTAGTTCTCTACGCTTCCCGCGCCCCGCGTTTACTGCTCGTCTTCGGTCCTATCTCTGTGGATTGGTTCTCGGCATGCTGCTCTGGAGTGGGATGGCGCCTCCGGGGATAGCGCAGGTCTTATCGGTCGATCCGGCTCCGTCGCTCGAACGGGCGGTGCAGGACGGCTTCGGGCAGGCCGTCGCCGTCTCCGGGGACCTCGCGCTCGTCGGGGAAGGCGGGAGCCTGGTGACAGAAGGCGTCGTGCTCGTCTACCGCCGGGATGCGGCGGGCGCGTGGACGGAGGTGCAGCAGCTCACCGCGCCGGATGCGGGACGGGGCGATGGCTTCGGCCAGGCCGTCGCGCTCGATGGCGATGTGGCCGTAATTGGAGCGCCGACGCGGGACGATGGCGCCGGGAAAGCCTACGTCTTCGAGGTCGATGCCGACAGCGACCAGTTCGTCGCCGTGGCGACGTTGCAGGCAGAGCAGGCCGCTCCGGGCGATGGCTTCGGGAGCGCGGTGGCCGTCAGCGGCGGGGCCGTGCTGGTCGGGGCCCCGCAGGCGCGCGGGACGGGGGCGGCCTACGCGTTCCGGCGTACGGCTGACGGATCCTGGACCGCCGAAGGGCGCCTGCACCAGAATGGACTGGCCGACGGCGACTTCTTCGGCTGGTCGGTCGCGCTCGACGGCGACTGGGCCTTCGTCGGCGCGCAGTTCCGGCAGGGTACGGGCACCGTCGAGGTCTTCCGGTACGACGGACAGGACACCTGGATCGCGGACGATACGCTCGTCGGGAGCACGGCTGAGGATGGCGCGCGCTTCGGGTTCGCCGTCGCGCTCGATGGCGACGTGGCCGTGGTCGGAGCGCCGACGCAGGCCTCGTTTAG
>JAAAOL010000232.1 GCA_009908885.1 Bacteroidota bacterium
ACTGCCACTCTGCCCTTCCTGTGCCCCACTGGCTGCATGACCTGGCGACGGCGGCCCACCGCGCCGCGTTTCAGCGGCGGCTGCGGCGCGTGTGTGCATCTGCAGCGCCCGACGACTCTCCCCTGCACGCTGCTCTCGCGGCGACGTGCCAGAACGACGCCCCGGAGTGGGCGGCGTGGTCGGACCGGATCGAGGCGCTACGGACGATGCTGCGCCGGTCGCCCGCGCAGGTGACGTTCGACGACTTCGGGGCGGGCTCGCGGTGGCGGGAGGCGGGACCGCGGCGGGTGACGCGGGACGTGCGGCACCTCGTCCGCGCCAGCGTCCCCCTGCACGAGGCCTGGCTGCTCTACCATCTGGTGCGCCACCTTCGCCCCCGGAGCGGCCTGGAGCTGGGCACCTGCCTCGGCCTCTCGGCGGCGTACGTGGGGGCGGCGCTCCACGATAACGCCCGCGACGGCCACGACGCCGGGCGCTTCGTCACGCTGGAGGGCGGCGCGGCACTGGCTCGGCTCGCCCGGCGCCACCTGGACGCGCTCGACCTCAGTTCTCACGCACGCGTCGTGACGGGACGCTTCCAGGACACGTTGCCCGGCGTCCTCGCCCGGCACGCCCCCATCGACTTCGCCTTCATCGACGGGCATCACGATCCCGAGGCCACCCTCACGTACGTCGACCAGATCGCCCCGCACCTGGCCGACGGGGCCCTGCTCGTCTTCGACGACATCGCCTGGTCCGTCGGGATGCGCCGGGCCTGGCGGGCCCTGCGCGACGACCCCCGCCTGCCGGAAACGGTGGATCTTTGGACCGTTGGGCTCGGTTGGTATGCATCTGTGCCTTGATTCTAACGAGCGGATGGGCTTGTTTTTTGCTACCTGTTACGTTCCGGGGCGTCATGCAACAAACGACCGGGGCTGCTCGATAGAGTACCATCTGCCTTGTCCCCACGCCGCCGCCAGGCAGGCCCACGCCGCGCATCTGACCTTTAGTACACGCAACTCATGAAGCGATCCACCAAACTGCTCATCTTCCCGGCGGTCCTGCTGTTCGCCGTCGGCACGCTGCTGGGCGTTCAGCTGGAGTCCGCCATGTCGGGCACCGACACGATCGAACAGCTCCGGAAGCTGGAAGACGCCTTCCTCATCGTCAACAAGCGGTACGTCGAGGAGGTGGACAGCAACAAGCTGGCCGAGGGCGCCATCGAGGGCATGCTCGACGAACTGGACCCCCACTCGTCGTACATCAGCGCCAAAGAATTGCAGGAGTTGCAGGAGACCTATCGCGGCTCCTTCGGCGGCATCGGCATCTGGTATGAGATGGTGGACGACACGGCCCGCGTCATCACGACCATCGAGGGCGGCCCGAGCGAAGAGGCCGGGCTGCGGGCGGGCGACCGCATCACCGAAGTCAACGACACGACGGCGGTGGGCCTCTCGTCGACGGGCGTGCAGAAGCGCCTGAAGGGCCCCATCGGCACCGAGGTGGAGGTGACGATCCAGCGCCTCGGCGCGCCGAATCCGCTGGAGGTGACCATCACGCGCGGCAAGATTCCGCTGTACTCGGTCACCGGCGGCTATATGATCGACGACGTGACGGGCTACATCCGCGTCACCCGCTTCGCCAAGACGACGCACCGCGAGTTCATGAACAAGCTGGACACGCTGCGGACGCAGGGCATGGAACGCCTCGTGCTCGACCTCCGCGACAACCCCGGCGGCGTGATGGAAGCCGCCGTGCAGATGGTGGACGAACTCCTGGACGACGGCCGCACCATCGTCTACATGAATGGACGCACCGTCGAGAAGCAGACCTTCCGCTCCGGCCGTCCCGGCGCCTTCGAGACCAACCCCATCGTGGTGCTCGTCAACGCGCGCTCGGCCTCGGCCAGCGAAATCGTGGCGGGCGCGCTGCAGGACCACGACCGCGCCCTCGTCGTCGGCCAGCGCACCTTCGGCAAGGGCCTCGTGCAGAACCAGTTCCCGCTGCCCGACGGCAGCATGCTACAGATGACGACGGCCCGCTACTACACGCCGGCCGGGCGCCTCATCCAGACGCCCTACGAGAACGGCGACCAGAAATCGTACTACGAGGACAAGTTCGCCGACTACCGGGAGACGCTCTTCCACCCGCGCGATTACAAGGAGAGCGTGCCCGACTCGCTGAAGTACACCACCGATCACGGACGCACCGTCTTCGGCGGGGGCGGCATCATGCCGGACTACGTCATTCCGCCGGACACGGCGATGGCCCCCACGCTGCAGGTGACGCTCTCCGGCGCGCTGATGCCGGTCTTCCGCGACTGGTTCGCGCAGCATGAGCAGGAGTGGCGCGCCACGTGGTCGGACCGCGAGCAGGCCTTCCTGGACGACTTCACCGTGAGCCAGGCGCAGTGGGACGAGTTCTGGCAGCTCGCCCAGACGAAGCACGACTTCACGCTGACGGACGACCCCGACGCGGCCGACCCGGACGACGGCGTCCTCCCCCGCCCTGACGTGGCGACGCACCGGGCGAACGTGGAGCTGTACCTGAAGGCCGCCCTGGCCCGTCAGCTCTATGGCAGCTCCGCCGCGCTCCCGATCTTCAATCAGATCGACCCGACGCTTCAGGAGGCGCTGACCCTCTGGAACCGGGCGGCTGAGCTGGCCGAGTATTACGCGCCCGCCGAGCAAGGCGGCATCGGCTCGTCGTCGGACTCGCGCTGACGCCCACCACATTCCAGCATGAACCTAGAGACCTCCGGGGCTTGAAACCTCGGAGGTCTCTGTTGCATTTGGACCTCGCTCATCCCCCGCACATCCTGCCGACCCACTGCATGCGCACCCTCTCCGTCGCCCTGTCGCTCGTTGCTCTCCTGCTGGCCGGTTGCGCCGCGCTGAATCCGCTGGCCTCTTCCGACGACGCGTCCCCGCGCGCTACAACCACCGCCTCGACCACCACCCCTCCGGCGACGCCCCGCACCGTCCTGCCGAAACGGCCAATCCCGCAGGAGATCTCGGTGCCCCCGGCCTTCGAAAACGCCCTACGCCGCGGCACGCGCACCCCGGACGGCCATCCCGGCCCCGACTACTGGCAGCAGGGCGCCAGCTACACGCTGGAGGCGCGCGTCTACCCCGACGAGAAGCGGCTGGAGGGCGACGGGCAGATTACCTATCAGAACAACGCGCCGCGGTCGCTGAGCGTCCTCCGCCTGGAGCTGCTGCAGAACGTCCACGCCGAGGGCGCCCTGCGCCTGCGCCCGGCCGAGGTGACCGGCGGCATCGACCTCCGCTACGTCGTGGCTGACGGCGATACGCTGACGCCGGAGGGCGTGCCGGGCTATGCCGTGGAAGGCACCCAGCTCGTCATCCGCACGCCGGAGCCGCTGGCCTCTGGCGCCTCGGCCACGCTCGACATCGGGTGGAGCTTTCAGATTCCGCAGCAGGGGGCGGGCGGACGCATGGGCTACAGCGAGGACGACCTGCTCTACCTCGCCTACTGGTATCCGCAGATGGCCGTCTACGACGATGTGTACGGCTGGCACACCGACCCCTTCACCGGCAACGCCGAGTTCTACGCGGGCTTCGCCGACTACGACCTCACCATCGAGGCGCCTGAGCAGTGGCTCGTCCTCTCGACCGGCGCGCTGCAGAACCCAGACTCGGTGCTCGCCCCGCCCATCGCCGACCGGATGCGCGAAGCCTACGCCAGCGACGAAACGGTGCAGGTGGTGGGGCCTGACGACTTCGGCGCCGTGACGCGGACGAACGACGAAGGCCGCCTGCGCTGGCATTTCACCGCCGAGCGCGTGCGCGACGTGGCCTTCAGCGTCACCCGCGCCTCCCTCTGGGATGCCGCCCGCACCGCAGTGGGCGACCGGGACGGCGACGGCCAGACGGACTACGCTTACATCAACACGCTCTACCGCGAGAGCGCGCCCCGCTGGGCCGAGGTGACGCGCTATCAGCAGCACGCCCTCACCTTCCAGTCGGACTACACCGGCATCCCCTATCCGTGGCCGCACATGACCGCCGTCGAGGGCGGCGGCATCATCGGCGGCGGGATGGAGTTTCCGATGATGACCATCATGGGCGACTACAACGCCCGCGGCGACAGCGCGCTCTACTACGTGACGGCCCACGAGCTGGCCCACATGTGGGTGCCGATGATCGTAAACACCAACGAGCGGCGCTACAGCTGGATGGACGAAGGCATGACTACCTTCCTGGAGAACGAGTCCCGCTACGACTTCTTCCCCGGCCCGGACCACAAGATCAACGACCAGCGCAACTACATCTTCACCGCCCTCGCTGGCATAGAAGGCGAGATGATGCGGCGGTCCGATTTCCACTACTCCGGCCAGGCCTTCGGCATCGCCTCGTACAGCAAGCCCGCCACCATCCTCGTGGCGCTGCGCGGCGTGCTGGGCCCGGACACCTTCATGCGCGCCTACCGCACCTTCCTGAACGAATGGGCCTACAAGCACCCGTACCCGTGGGACTTCTTCAACACGGTCGAGCGCGTCAGCGGGCGTGACCTGGACTGGTTCTGGCGGAGCTGGTACTACGAGACGTGGACGATGGACCAGGCCGTCGCCGACGTGCAGCCGACGCCCGATGGCACGCAAATCACCATCGCGGACCGGGGCACCGTGCCCATGCCCGTCCACCTGGCCGTGACGCTCGATACGGGCGAGACGATGCGCATCCAGATCCCCGTCGATACGTGGCTGAGCGGCGCCACCCGTGCCACGGTCGACATCGACGCCGACGCGGCGGTGACGGAGGTCCTCCTCGACCCGGACCGGCACTTCCCCGACGTCGACCGCGCTAACAACACGTGGGAGCATACGTCGCCGTAGCGAGGAGCCGCATGCCGCTCGCCCGCCGCCGCGGGGTTCGCTGAACCTGTGGGGCGAGCGTCCGTTGGTATCGTTTGAAACGCGCAGGGGCTTGCGCGGACGCTGCATTGTTGCTTATGTTAGCTCTGCGCTGGACGATTATCTATTCAGGGACCCTCTCACAGCACTTCCTTCGCGCCTGAAGCACACCGCTACGCACTCCCACCCCCTGATCATCTACTGACCTGACTCGTTCATGGCGTCGCGCTCGTGTCGTTGTGCTCGCTTCGCAGGCTGCACCCTGCTGTGCCTGCTCATCTGCTTCTCGGCCAGGCTTTCCGAAGCCCAGTCCCTCTCCACGCTGATCAGCTCCTCCGGCTCGTCGGATGGCGTGGCCGTCTCTAAGTCGCTCCAGCTCAACGTTCCGATCGACAGCCGCAACGCCTTCTTCGTCGGGGCCGAGTACGTGCGGGACACGTCCATGCCCGACGCCTTCGTCAGCGAAGTCAAGGGGAAGCACTCCTGGAAGTTCAAGGGCGTCCCGGTGACGGTCGGCTACATGCACTATCTCACGCCGACGGACCAGCCCATCGTGCCGGTCGTGGGGGTTGGCCTCTCCTACTATTTCTGCCGGGCGAAGCAGCACGAGACGGCACCCGGCCCCGCCTTCGATGCGAACGTGCTGGGCAAGGACTTCGAGAAGCGCTACGGGATGGGCTACGGGGCGGAAGCCACGCTCGGCCTGCGCGCCGAACTGAGCCGCCACGCCTTCGTGATGGCCGAGGGGCGTGGGCGCTACGTGAACGGCCTCGCCTTCGCCGACGGGGACGACCTGGGCGCTCAGTACGTCAAGTTCGACTTTTCCATCGGCGTCGGCTTCAAGTTCTAGCACGCCGCTCCGTCCAGGCACATCTCATACCGTTTTCGCTTGGCGAGGTCCGTATGGCTTTGGGGTACGTGTTGCGTATTGCGTGATGCGTGCAAAAGCGCTGATGGAGCCGATGGCCTGTGCCCACCACGGACCACGACAGGCAACACCAGGATTCGGACATCAACATTCTGAATCCGTATAATACCAAATCCGGCTGAACCATTGTGGTATGACGTAGCCCCGCGAAGCCGGATTTGGGGGTTGGAAGTGCGTAGGTATGGACGTATGGACGTGACGCTCCTCCAACCTTTCACACTTTCAAACCTCCATACACCAACTCATTACCCGGAGTTGGTATAACCCCGATGTTGCTCTGAGACCGCAGACCACGGACGGCGGACCGCCAGAACGAGTCATTTCCCGCCGTCTGCCCCCCGCATCACGTGCGGGATGACCACCGTTGGGGTGTTGAGATTGCTTCGGCACCCTCACCTTGAACATTGACACAACAATAGGTCACAACGTGGGTTAGTTGGCATCACTCCCGCTCTGGCACGAACAGGACCGGCATCGTCGCCTCGTAGAGCACCTCGCGCTGCC
>JAAAOL010000210.1 GCA_009908885.1 Bacteroidota bacterium
TGCGCCCCGCCTCATTCTGTACGCCCGGAAACGGTAGGTCATGAGTTACGAGTTACGGGTTGCGGGTTACGGGTTGCGGGTTACGGGTTGTGGGTTGAAGAAAAGCGCGCCCCCCAAACGCTCCCACTCTCCCTTTCTCCCACTCTCCCTTTCCCCCACTCTCCCCCTCGTCCTGCTGCTCCTCCTCATCCTGGGCACCGGCTGCGGCGTGTTCGACCCGCGCGAGCCGGAAGCGCCGATCGACGAGGCCGGGACCTACGTGCAGCCCGACGCGCCCGACCTGGTGGTGGACAACCTGCGTAACGCCGTCGCCGAGCTAAACACGCAGAACTACCGGCGGTCGCTGGACGAGCAGTTTGCGTTCGAGCCGACGTCGGCGGCCCAGGCGCGCTCGCCGTCGCTGTGGGGCAGTTGGGGCCGCTCGGACGAAGTGAGCTACTTCACAACGCTCGCCGAGGCCGCCCGCCTCAACCAGGGCCACGAGCTGCGGCTGAACGACGTGATCGAAGAGGTGGGGGCCGACCGCTACGTGCTGGAGGCGACGTACCTGCTCGTCGTCCGTCATCGCCGCCCGGACGCGCCCGACAGCGTGCAGGGCCGCCTCGTCTGGGACATCCGCCCCGACGCCGACGGCCTCTGGCGCCTGCACCGATGGACGGATCAGGAGCTGGGCAACACGGCGTCGTGGAGCGACCTGAAGGCCGAATTCGTACAATGAGGGACGTGGGACGGGCGAAACGGGAAGCGCACATGAGCCGCACCGATCGACATAACGAACCAACTCGCCCCGGGCAGGACCACGCCTCCCCGTTCTCACCCTCCTCCCTCCTCCCTCCTCCCTCTTCTCTCTTCCCCCTTCCCCTCCTCTCCCTTCTCATCCTGCTCCTCGCCCTGGCCGCCTGCAACCCGTTCGCGCCATCGCTGGAAGAGGGCGATCCGTTCGGCGACCTGCTGGGCGACCCGACGACCGTCGAGGGCTTCTTCACCAACTTCCGCAACGCCTACGAGCTGCGCGACCTCTCGCTCTACGAACCGCTGCTCGACTCCGCCTTCGTCTTCCAGTACTACGACTTCGACAATCAGGTGGAGCGCGAGTGGGGCTTCGCCCAGGAGCTGGAATCCACGCGGGGACTCTTTCAGAATGCCGAGCTGATCCGCCTCAGCTGGAATCAGATCATCACCCAGGACGTGTTCGACGCCGGGCGGCAGACGCGCGTGGTGCGCTCGTTCAACCTGACCGTCGCCCTGGAGGGCGGCGACGCGTTCCGCACCGACGGCAACGTCAACTTCCTGCTCATCCGCCCGGACACGGCGTCGGCCTGGGCGCTCCGCCGCTGGCGCGACGAGAGCGAACTGTGAGGATTGCCTGAGGTCGGCGCGCGGCGGTCGATTGTCGGGGCGCTAATGGTTACCTTGGCGCTCCAGAATCGACCCGTCACCTCGATATGACCGCGCCTACTGCCATGGACAACGCGCTCGACTACGCCACGTCGCACACCGACGCCTTCATCGAGCAGATGGAGGACCTGCTCCGCATCCCGTCGATCAGCACCGACTCCGCCTACAAAGACGACGTGCGGCGGGCCGCGCAGTGGCTGGCCGATCACCTCGAAGGCATCGGCCTGCAGCACGCCGAACTCGTCGAGACCGGTGGCCATCCGATCGTCCTCGCCGAGCACGTGGTGGACGAGAGCCGCCCGACGGTGCTCATCTACGGCCACTACGACGTCCAGCCGCCCGACCCGCTGGAGCTGTGGAACTCGCCCCCCTTCGAGCCGACGCGCAAGAACAATACGCTCTACGCCCGCGGCGCCTGCGACGACAAGGGGCAGCTGCTGATGCCCGTCAAGGCCGCCGAGGCCTACCTCCAAGGCGAGGGCGACCTGCCCGTGAACCTCAAATTCGTCATCGAAGGCGAAGAAGAGAGCGGCTCGAAGCACCTCGTGCCGTTCATCGAGCAGTACCAGGACCGGCTCGACGCCGACGTGGTGCTCATCTGCGACACCGCCATGTTCGACGAGGGCGTGCCGTCGATCACCTACGGGCTGCGCGGGATGGCGTACGTGGAGGTGCACCTCACCGGCCCCAACCGTGACCTGCACTCGGGCACCTACGGCGGCGCCGTCGAAAACCCGGCCAACGCACTGGCCCGACTCATCGCCGGGCTGCACGACGACCAGCACCGCATCACCATCCCGGACTTCTACGAGAACGTGCGCCCGCTGACGGACGAAGAGCGACAGACCTTCCGCGAACTACCGTTCGACGAGGAAGCCTGGATGCGGTCCATCGGCGTCGACGCCGTGCGGACCGAAGAAGGCTACAGCCTGCTCGAAGCCATCACGGCCCGCCCCACCTGCGACGTCAACGGCGTGTGGAGCGGCTACATCGGCGAGGGGGCCAAGACGGTGCTGCCCGCCAAGGCGAGTGCCAAGATCTCGATGCGCCTCGTGCCGGACCAGGAACCCGACGAGATCGCCGAGAAGGCGCGGCGCTACTTCGAAGCGCACGTGCCGCCGACGATGACGCTGGAGTTCCGCGACCTGCACGGCGGCTACCCCGTCCTCGTGGACACCGAGCATCCGGCCATGCAGGCCGCCGCCGAGGCGATGCAGGGCGTCTACGGCAAAGAGCCGTTCTTCACGCGCGAGGGCGGCTCGATCCCCGTCGTGGCCGACTTCAAGCGCATCCTCGGGCTCGACAGCCTGCTGATGGGCTTCGGCCTCAACTCGGACGCCATCCACTCGCCCAACGAGCACTTCGGGCTGGACCGGTTCGAAGAAGGCATCCGGTCGATCATCCGCCTCTGGGACATCTACGCGCAGCAGTCGGCTTGACCGGAGCAATCATGGCGATGAATCCTATCGAACTGGACGGCCAGACCGCGCTCATCACCGGCGCCAGCCGGGGCCTGGGACGGCACACGGCACTGCGCCTGGCCGAGGCCGGGATGCGCGTGGCCCTGTGCGCCCGCAATGAGGCCGACCTCCGCACCGTCGCCGACGAGATCGAGGCCGCTGGCGGCACGGCCCGCGTCTGCCCGCTCGACGTGCGCGACTACGCGGCCATCGAACGGGTCGTGGACGACGTCCTCGGGGCGTTCGGCGCGCTCGACGTGCTCATCAACAACGCCGGGCTCAGCCCTTACAAGCCCTTCGCCGAGTGGTCGCTGGAGGAGGTGGAGGCGGTGCTGGACGTCAACCTGAAGGGCACCGTCTACCTGACGAAAGCCGTCCTCCCCCACATGCTGGCACGGCAGGCCGGGCAGATCCTCAACGTGGCCTCCGACGTCGGGCGGCGCGTCATTCCCAACATGGCGCCGTACGTGGCCGCCAAGCACGGCGTCGTCGCCTTCTCCGGGTCGCTGCTGCGCGAGGTGAAGGATCAGGGCATCCGTGTGATGACGCTGCTGCCCGGCATCATCGACACGTACTTCGGCGGCAACGAGGAGGGCACGCGCGACGAGACGTGGGCGCTCCGCCCCGCCGTCGTGGCCGAGACGATCCATCGCATGCTCACCCAGCCGCGCCACGTGGTGCTGGACGCGGTGACGATCCATCCGATGGGGCAGGACTTCTGAATCGACGGATCGGGGGCGGCCCCACAGCAGAACCCGGCATTGTCCTACATCACGTCAGGGAGTCCCCACCCTGGTTGACTGAGCGCGCGTCCGGCTTCTTGGATTACCGGCGTCGCCCGTACGCCGGGCCTCCCTGCACGTAGCCAAGACCGCGATGTTTACGATCCGCTCCGCCCGCGAAGAAGACGCCGCCCAGATCACCGACGTATTTCGGTCGACGTACGGCGAGTCGTACGCTTATCCCAAATTCCTTGACGCCCAGGGCGTCAAGAAGATGATCTTCTCCGACGACACCGAGATGTTCGTCGCCGAAGACAACGACACCGGGCAGATCCTGGGCACGTCGTCGCTCATCATGGAGATCGGGGCCTTCTCCGACCTCGTGAGCGAGTTCGGGCGGCTCGCCGTCACGCCCGAGGCGCGGGGGCAGGGGATCGGCACGCGACTCATGGAGAAGCGCCTGGACGCCGTCCGGGGCCGCCTGCACGCCGGGATCTCCGAGACGCGCGTGGCGCATCCGTACTCCGTCCAGATCGGATTGAGTCACGGCTTCGCCCCGCTCGGCTTCCTTCCGATGAAGCTGAAGATGGACACGCGGGAGAGCGCAGCGCTCATGGTGCGCTACTTCGGCAACGCGCTCAAGCTGCGGCGCAACAACCCGCGCATCATCCCCGAGGCGTACGCACTGGCCTGCCACAGCCTGCGCGCCTGCGGCCTGCCCTGCGACACCATCGTGGACGACGACTCGCCGCCGTATCCGTACGACGACGAGTTCGAGCTGGACGAGTTGACGCTGGACGTGTACGCCAACCTGCTGCGCATCGAGCGGGGCCGCGTGCGCAACCGCGAGATCTTCGGCCCGGCGCGGCTGCACTACGGCTTCGTCAAGCTGCAGGCCCGACACTCCACCTACCTGCTGGCCCGCTCGCGCGGCGTCACCGTCGGCGCCATCGGCTTCATGCGCGACCCGGTGGAGCACATCGTGCGCGTCTTCGAACTCATCTCGCTGGACGACCAGGTCATCCGCTTCCTGCTGTCCCAGCTGCTGCGCAAGTGCCGGGAGGACTGGGAGGTGCCCTACGTCGAGATCGACGTGAGCGCCCATTCCCCGCGGATGCAGCGGACGCTCCTCGAACTCGGCTTCATCCCCGCCGCCTACGTGCCCGCCCTGACGTTCCACCACGTCGAGCGCCTCGACATCCTGAAGATGATCCGCATCCTCGGTCCGCTCGAACTGGGTCCGCTCGACCTGCTTCCGGAAGTCGAGAAGGTGGCCGACCTCGTCCTCGACGTGCTCTCGACCCGCACCATCGCGCCGGTCGTGGAAGACGCCATGGACCGGATCCGGCTGTTCCGCGAGCTGAGCGACGAGCAGCGCCGCCGCCTGGCCGTGCTGTGCCACGTGGAGACGTTCGAGGCGGGCAGCCTCCTCTTCGCCGAGAATGATCCGAGCGACGCCATCTTCATCCTCCTCGACGGCGAGGCCGAGGTCATCATCGACGGCACGCGCCTGCCCGGCGTGCAGGTGACCGCCTACGAGTGCCTGGGCGAGATGAGCCTCCTTTCCGCCTCCGCGCACTCCGCCTCCGCCCATGCGGCCACCCCGGTCGAGGCGGCTGTGCTGCCCTACGACGAGCTGAAGCACCTGCTGCGCCGCCGCCCCGACATCGGCGTGGTGTTGTACCACAACCTGGCCCAAGAACTTGCCGGCAAGCTCAAGCGTTCGGACAAGGCATTGCTACAATACACGTCGTAGCAGCGCCCTGAAGTGACGAGCCTCCCATTGACATTGCCGGTGGGGGACGCTACACTTTGGATCGATCTGCCCGGGTGGCGGAACTGGTAGACGCGACGGTCTCAAACACCGTTGGTGGCAACACCTTGTGGGTTCGAGTCCCACCCCGGGTACCCCTTCCAAAACGCGCTTCAGGCGCCATAACCGGCGATTTTGAGGCGCGTTTGCTGTTTTATGGCGTCCTGACAGAATCACAGGATTACGCATCCAAATGCACCGAAAAGCAAACCTATGGGGAATATATGGGGAACGAGATTGACTATTCCCCACCGCAAACCGCATCCTGGCATCCGATTCCCAAAGAAGTAACGGACGAGTCAACTCCCGTTGATTTCGCTGACCACCGCATTGACGCAGTCCACGGCATCCTTAAGGGGCAGTCGAAAGAACTCACGATTGCTGCTGACCCGGTATTCACTCAGTCGCCTGTGTATCTCCTGCTCAGCTTGATAGCAATCCGTGACCTCTGCCTCGTAGGCAACGATAAACTCGGATGCTACACCTGTTGAAGCACTCAACTCCTTCGCTCGTTAGTCGGCATCCCGACCGGTCATCCCGATTTTTAGCATCTCAGCGCCGTAGCTTCGGTTCATCATGATATAGACCAGCCCAGAGCCTTCAGGTACTGCCTCTTCGTTGTCTGGCACCGCCTCGCGCGCACGCTCTAATTCTATGAACATCTCGTCATTCATCTCACGTACCCTTTCTCGAACATGTTGAGTAATCCGTTCGAGATTTAGTATCAGTTTCATCTCCTGGTGAGGTCGGACTCCGTGCACTTCCGCGAGTGCACTTACTGACGGGAGCAAAAGGAAATATAGAGGGTTGTGGCGGTCATGAATACGCAACGACCTACCGACTGGCGCGAGGCTCGTCGCCTCCGCGCCTTCGACCTCCACCAGAAAGGGTGGA
>JAAAOL010000111.1 GCA_009908885.1 Bacteroidota bacterium
CGGGAATGGAGCACAAAAAGAGCAGGACGAACCAGCGCGGGGACCGGGTGAGCAGCGAGGTGCCGCGCCGCCGCAGGACGAGCGCATCGACGGTGAGGATGTACCCGAGCCAGAGCGGAAAGAAGAGCAGGTGCGTGCGCAGCCCGGTGAGGCCCCAGTTGAGCGCCCAGAACACGGCGACGAGGACGAGCCCCAGCCAGCCATGCACGGCCCAGCCGAAGACGGTCCGGGGGCGAGGCAGCTTGGCGGTCTCAGACATACGCGGGCAACAGTCGGTCGGCGTCAGCGAGTTGCACTCGGCGCACGCAGGGGGCGTTCCCCGCCGTGCGTCCAGGCTACGCGGGATTATTCCGGCCCTGTCGCAGCCTCAGGAACCACGCTCCGCCCGCGGGCCTACGACGTATGATACTGATTCGGCGTGTTGATGTCTGGATCCTGATGTCGCCTGTCGTGGACCGTGGTGCGTGGTCCGTGGTTCGTGATGGGCATAGGCTATCGCTCCAGCACCGCATGTTCACGCAATACGAAACACGCAACACGAAGCTATACGGACATCGCCAAGCGAAAACGGTATCACACGCCATGTCCACCAAGAACCGGTCCCTCCTTCTGCTCTCACCTGCCGCATCCGACTATGCCTTCCCCGCGCACGTCGACCCGCTCGCTCCGTGTCCTGCTGTTTTTGTGCCTCCTCCTTCCAGCGCTGGGATGTGCCAGCAGCAACCAGACCGAGGAACGTAGCCTCAGCGACGTGGTGGAGGCCTTGCGGGAGGAGGGCGTCCGCATGCAGGTGGCCGGGCCCGTCAGCCAGGAGGTGCTGTCCGCGCCCGGCCAGGCCTACACGACCGATGGGGGTACGATGCAGCTCTACGTGTACCGGAGTGAAACCTCGGCCACGCTGGACGCCCAACAGCTGAAGGGGCGCGGCCAGCCAACGGGCGATCAGTCGTCGTACTTCCAGGGCGGCAACGTGATCGCCCTCTACTTCGGCGATGCCGTGGACGTCGAACGCGCCCTGTCGGAAGTCGTCGGCCCGCGTATCTTCTGAGCGTGGCGCCCTCAGGATGATGTAGGGGATCCAACCACACCCACACCCAGGACTTACTTACAACGGGTACTGCGTTCGGCGTGTACTATGAGGGTGTGTAGCTCTCCCGCCGACCCGCGCGCCGCCATGTATTCTTCCACGTTCCTCACGCCGCTCGAGTCGGGATTCGTTCCGCCGGTGGACCTGGCCCGCGGCTACGCCGAGGGCACGCCCGCTCCCGAGCCCCCGCCGCCCGAAGCGGGTTCGACGCAGGAGCGATTCGACCAGTTGCAGGAGCACCTGACGACGCAGTTCGAGGAGATTTTTCCCCATCGGCGTTCGCCGCGCACGGTGGTCGTGGTGCCCAGCCTGTCGCTCCACCCGGAGGAATTGCGCAAGATCGACGGCGTGCACCACTACGAAGAGCGGATGCTGTGCCTGCTGATGCTCCTGCGGCTCCCACGCACGCACCTCATCTACGTGACGAGTCAGCCCATCTCCCCGGCCATCATCGACTACTACCTGCACCTCCTGCCGGGCATCCCCGTCAACCACGCCCGGCAGCGGCTCTCGCTGCTGAGCTGCTACGACGCCTCGACGGTGCCGCTGACCCAGAAGATTCTCGACCGCCCCCGGCTCCTGCGTCGGATTCGGGACGACATCCCCGACCCGGAGCGCGCCCATCTGACTTGTTTCAATGCCACGCGCCTGGAGCGCGACCTCGCCCTCACCCTCGGCATTCCCCTCTACGCCAACGATCCCGCACTCGCCCATCTGGGCACCAAGACGGGCAGCCGTCAGGTCTTCAAGGAGGCCGGGATCAACCTGCCGGACGGGTTCGAAGACCTGCGCGATACGACCGACATGATCGACGCGCTGGCCCAGCTAAAGCATCGGCATCCCGACCTGCACCGCGCCGTCGTCAAGCTGAATGAGGGCTTCTCCGGCGAGGGCAACGCCCTCTACACGTTCGACGCCGACTGCCCCGTAGATACGCTTCAGGGAACGCGGCAATGGCTCCGCCAACGCCTGCCCCAGCACCTTCAGTTCGAGGCCAAGAGCGAGACGTGGGACCACTTCACCACGCAGTACGACGACATGGGCGGCATCGTGGAGAGCTTCATCGAGGGCAAGGACAAGCGCTCCCCGTCCTCCCAATGCCGCATCAACCCGTCGGGCGAGCCCGAGTCGATCTCGACGCACGACCAGGTGCTCGGCGGTCCGTCCGGCCAGATCTTCCTCGGCTGCACGTTTCCGGCCCGCCCGGCCTACCGGTTGGAGATCCAGGAGGCCGGCATGCGCGTCGCTGAGGTGCTCCAGCGGCACAACGCCCTGGGCCGCTTCGGGGTGGACTTCATCTCGGTACGTGACGGCGACAGCTGGACCCACTACGCCATCGAGATCAACCTGCGCAAGGGCGGCACCACGCACCCGTTCCTGATGCTACAATTCCTCACCGCAGGCACGTACGATCCGGAAACGGGCCTCTACCGGACGCCCTCCGGCCAGCCGCGCTACTACTACGCCTCCGACAACTTGCGGAGCGAGGACTATGTCGGCCTGACGCCGAACGATCTGATCGACATCGCCGTGTGCTACGGCCTCCACTTCCACGGCGCCACGCAGCAGGGCGTCATGTTTCACCTGATCGGGGCGCTCTCCGAGTTCGGCAAGCTGGGCGTCGTCTGCATCGGTGACAGCCCGACCCGGGCGCAGGCGTTCTACGATCACACGGTAGACGTCCTGGACTGTGAAGCCCACCGCTCGTTCGAGCAGCACGAAGACGCTTCTGGATGTGCGTGAGCTGCCAGGCGGAGGGGCCGTGCCGCGGCTTCCTATGGATCGGGCACCGGACGCCCCCGAGGCTCCTCGCCCTCAGGACACCGCCTTCCTTCCTGGAAATGTCATCCTCCGGGTGGGGCTGAGGTCGGAAAGCGTAGCGCCGGACGTGGCCGGTGCGCCGCGAACCGTGAGCACGGAGCACGGCGAGGAGCGCACGACGCGGTCCGCCACCTCACCCAGCAGGTCCTGCCCTTGCTCGGCATACGCTCCGATCAGGACGAGATCGGGAGAGCGCTCTTGAATCGCCCCCTGAATCTCGCGGTGCGGAATGCCCGTGGCGAGATGGAAGTCCACCGAGACCGTCGCGCCCGGCGTGTTGTCGTAGGCGGCGATGAGGTCGGCGCGGGTTGTTGCAGCAGGCGGCGGCGTGCCCTTGTCGTTCGCATGACCGTTGGTCTGGGCGTGGCCATTGGTTGCGGGCTCCGACGACGTCACGTGGAGCACGTCCAGGTGCGCGTCGTGCAGCGCGGCCAGGTCGCGGGCCTGCGTCAGGGCCAGCACCGACAGCGGCGAGTAGTCGAAAGGAACGAGGATGGTATGGATGCTCTCCGGCGTGCGGGCCAGCCGCTGCACCACCGTGAGCACCGGCACGTCGGCATGGCGCACCACCTGCCCGGCCGTCTGTCCGAGCAGATTGAGGCGTCCGCCCCGGCTCAGGTACCGATGGGCCAGGTTGTCGCCGTGCGTCCCGATGCTGATCAAATCGATCTGGTGCGTCTCGGCATAGTGTAGGATGGCCTGGGCCGGGTCGGCATGCTGCGTCAGCATCCGGCGGATCTTGAGGGGACGCCAGGTCTTGCCCGACGCATGAAGATCATGCACGCCGCCGACCGACGCCCGGTCGAGCCAGCGTTCCAGGTGCCGCCGATGGGACGACCGCCCCGGCGGAGCGACGTGCAGCACATGCACCTCGGCCCCATACCCCTGCGCGAGCCGAAGGCCCTGGCGATAGGCCCCTTCCGCACATACGGAAAAGTCCGTGGGGATTAAGAGTCGCTTGAATGGATACATGACCGTCCTCCGTGCTCAACCACTCATGAATGTTCGGGGGTCAGCGTCGCGGCATCGGCGGCATCGGCATCCTCAGCGAGGAGCGTCTTGCCGAAGGCTTTGACCGTCAGGACCGGGACCGAGGCCCGGCGAACGACCTTCTCCGCCACGCTGCCCATGAAGAAGTGCTCCAGCCCACGCAGGCCGTGCGTCGACATGATGATGAGGTCGCTGCCCACCTCTTCGGCAAAGTCGATGATGGTGCGGGCAGCATGTCCGTCGCGCACGTGGTAGTCTGTCTTCACCCCGTCCTCCGGGGTCGATTCGTCCATCTGGCGCATCTCCGCGATCGCCTTCTGGTCGATCTCCGGATCGATGTCGTAGATCGACTGGGCGGCGATGGTATAGAAGGCCGGATGCAGGTCGTCCTCGATCACGTGCAACAGGTCGAGGCGCGCGTCTGCGAGCTTGGCAAAGGCCTTCGCGGTGCGCAGGGCCGCCTTCGAGTACTTGGAAAAGTCGATGGGCACGAGGATGGACCGCACCGTGCCGGGAACGTCGTCCGCTGCCCCGGGCTTCCGCACCGTCAGCACGGAGCACGGCGCCGTCCGCAGCACCTCGTTGGCGACGCTGCCGAGCAGCAGGCGCCGCAGGCCCCGCCGCCCATGGGTGCTCATGACGATGAGGTCGATGTCCTCATCGTCCGCATAGTTGACCAGGGCCGGGGCCGGAGCCACGTCCCGAATGATGCGGTGGACGATGGTGATTTCGGTGTCTTCGTAGTGGGCCACGCCGCGCTCCAGGTCGACCGAGAGGCCGAGGTCGCGCAGGGCCCGGGCAAAGGAGGTTTCCTTGCTTCGCTCGGGGGGCGGGGCGTCGTCGCCGTAGAGCACCTCGGCAAAGACCAGATGCAACTCGGCCTCACAGGTCGACGCCACCTTCAGGGCGTACCGCATGGCGTGCTCGGAGAAGTCCGAAAAATCATGCGGAACCAGTATCTTCTGTATCTGCAGCATGGGCTGAGATGGATGGTGTGCACGTGACGACATCTCGCAGAAGGTATGCCCTCCCTACTTAGATCTGTGACGGGAAGGAGACCCCAGCAGATGCGGGTGGTGGCCGGGCACGGTGTAAGGGATTCCCCCACAGCCGGAGTGTGCCCTCGTCGGTGGTCACCTACCGGGCGCGGCGACGCGGTAAGCCGGGCACCCTATATCCTGGACCGTGAATCGATTGGTGAATACCGTCGATGCTGCTCGAAATAGCAGCTTGGCCCCAGAATACGGCAGGCGACGGGGCACCACTGAGGGGTTTTGGGGCGCGGTGCCTGTGAGAAGTCCCCGACGTTCCGTGTGGGGAAAATGCCCACGTCGCGGACCTGCTTCCCCACAGGAAGCCGATGACCGCTACCGGCCGGATGAGGTGCAATGCCGGGACGACCAGGGTGGGTGAGGCGATTCCGATGGATGACGTCCGCATCTCGATGCCGCCCGTCGTTCGTGGCACCACCTTAACCCGTTTTGGCTTGGCGATGTAAGGATAGGTGATGAGATCGGGTGGTAGAGACGCCTCGGCGAGGCGTCTTTACGGTGTCATGTGCGATCAATATCGTCTTGGTCTATCCCGACCTATCGAAACCGAATCAGTATTACGCCGAACGCCAGAGGCACACCTTACGTCGAGCCTTCGCCCTCCACCCACTGGACGGCGTGCTGCATCAGCTCGGCGGCGCTCTTGAGGTTGAGCTTGTCCTTGATCCGAGCGCGGTACGACTCGACCGTCTTTACGGACAGGTGGAGCCGCTCGGCGATGTCCCGCGTACCCAGGCCGCGGCCCGTCAGCTCGAACACCTCCAGCTCCCGGTCGCTCAGCACCTCCAGCGGCGACTGGGCGATCTCTTCGCGGCCCGCCGCGAGCCCCAGCAGCAGGCGCTCATTGATCTCCTCGCTCACGTAGATGCCCCCGGAGAGCACGCGCCGCACCGCTTTGACGATCAGGTTCGACGCCTCCAGCTTCATCACGTAGCCGCGCGCGCCTGCCCGGATGGCCCGCTCGGCGTAAAGCGTCTCGTCGTGGCGCGAGACCACGAGCGTCTTGAGGTCGGGCTGGAGCGCCTGAATGTGCTTGATCAGTTCGAGTCCGCTCATGCCCGGCAGGGAGATGTCGACGATCACGAGGTCCAGGTCCATCGACTCCAGCATGCTCATGCACTCCTCCGCATCCGCCGCCTGTCCGACGACCGTCAGGTCGGGCTCGGCCTCCAGGGTCATGGCGAGCCCTTTGCGCATCATGGGGTGGTCGTCAACGATGATGATGTTCTTCATAGCGGTCGGTCAGGAACTGGTCACTTGATGACTGAAGCATCGGGTGGGCTACCGGAGCGCGGGCCGCATCGTGC
>JAAAOL010000011.1 GCA_009908885.1 Bacteroidota bacterium
GCTGCTGCATGTCCGTGCTGAGGCGGTTGCCCTGCACGTCGTTCAGCATCTGCTGGATCTGCTGGTTCAGCTTCTGCTGCTGGCCCGACATCTGCTGCAGCTGTTGCATCATCTGCTGCATCGACATGCCGCCCCCGCCGCCCTGCTGATTCTGCATCTGCTCCATCAGGTCGGACAGGAGGAGGGCCAGTTCATTGAGGTGCATCATGGACGTCTTCTGCAGCCCCGTCGCCGTGCGCTGCGACCGCTCGGAGAGCGCCTCCGTGGAGCGGCTCATCGCCCGGAGCGCGTTGCCGGTCTCTTCCTGCACCGCGCTCGTCATCTGGGGGATGTCGCTGGCGAGGGCCTGAAGCGAATCGCTGACCGTGGTCAGGCCTTCGGAGAGGTCCACCTGCCGCTGGGCGTGCTGGCGCAGCGTGGGCGAGTCGGGCGCCGAGGCCTCGACGGTGCCGCGCAGCGTCTCCTGCTGGTCGGAGAGGGTGAGGATGTCGCTGAGGGCCTGGCGCAGCCCGGCCATGTTGATCTGCTTCTGCTGTTGCTGCATCCCCTGCATCATCATCTGCAGTTGTTGCTGCATCTGCTGGAGCTGTTGCTGCATCTGCTGCTGCTGTTGCTGGGCCTGTTGCTTCTGGCCCTGACGCAACTGCTGCGCGTTCTGCTGCATCTGCTGCGGAAGCTGCTGCTGCTTCGTCTGCTCCTGGAGTTGGTCCATCTCTTTCCGCGGCGCGTTGTCGACCTCGTCCATCTGCTTGCGCAACTCCTCCAGCTGCTTCTCCAGTTCGCGCATCTCCTCCGACGAGCGCTCCTGCTCCTGCGCCAGCGACTCGCGCTGGTCAGTGGGCTGCTGCTCGCCGGTCTCTGAGGACTCTTGCTGGTCCTCGGACGACTCCGACTCGGAGGGCTCGGTCTCGCTGTCCGTCTGTTCACGGTCCGATTCCTGGTCCGACGCCTCGTCCGATTCTGAGGTGTTTTCGTCAGTCTCCTGCTGCTCTTCGCTGCTGTTCTCCTCGGAGGTGTCTTCCCCCGACTGTTCGTCCTCAGCGGAGTCTTCTCCGTCCTTCGGAGACTCCTGCTGCGGGGCGTCGTTCTCGTCCAGCTGTTCCGTCTTTTCAGCCAGCTGCTCCTGGCGCTTGGCCAGTTCTTCGGCGCGGCGGGCGGCCTCTTCCAGCTTCTGCTGCACGCGGAGTTGCTTGAACAGTTCGAGCGTGCGCTCCAGGCGCTGGCGGTATTGCTGCTCGTTAAACTCGAAGTCCTGGAGCGACTCCTGCATCTGCTGCATGTTGAGTTGCTCCATCGCCTCCTGCAGTTGCTTGAGGGCGTCCTGCAACTCGGGCGTCTGGATCTCCTCCGCCACGCGCTGCAACTCCTCGTACTTCTCCAGCGTCTCGGGCGAGACGAGGTCGTTCTCCTGCATCTGCCGCGAGATGTCCTCCATCTGCCGCGAGAGCTGGTCGACCCGCTCCTCCATCTGCTGTTGCTGATCCCGGAGGCGTTCGAGCTGGCGTTCGTCCTCCCAGTCGCCTTCCTGTTTGCGGCGCAACTCGTCGCGAAGCTGCTCGAACTCTTCCTTCATGTCGTCCGTGTCTTGCAGCAGGTCCTCCATCTGCTGCTCGGCGTCGTCCTGCGTCTCATCCAGCCGCTCGAAGCGCTCCTCCAGCGAGGGCAGGCGCAGGCGTTGCGTGGCGCTGCGGCTCGACTTGTAGCCCGCCACGGTGTCGTTGTCCCACACCTGCACGTAGTATTCGATCACGTCGCCCGGGACGGGGTCGAGGTCGGTCGTCTGGGACAGGAGCCAGTCGTACGTGATCTCCTGATCCAGCTGCGTCGGGCGATTCAGCGGGAGGTCGATCGTGGAGAACGTGGAATCGACCGTGCCGAAGCGGCTCTGCGACAGGCGGTAGTAGAGCCGGAGGCGAGAGAAGCCGAAGTCGTCGTTCAGGCGCATGCGGAGCTGCGTGCGCAGCGCGTCGTCCAGGTCGGTAGTGGCATCGGGGTCGAGCAGCAGGACCGAGGGCGCGGCGTCGGTCAGCAGCTGCATCTGATACTGGATCGGCGTCTTGTTCGTGAGTCCCTGTGCCGTGTGGAGATTGACCTGGTACGTGCCCTCGCGACGCAGGGTGAATTGACCCGTGGCCCGCCCGTTCTCCAGCGTGAGCGGGACGGTCGTGCTGTCGTCGAAGCGGAGCAGGGCTTCGTCCACGTCGGCGCCGCCGGGCTGAACCTCGACGCGGACCCGGGTGCCGGGCAGGGCCGTGACGTCGCCCGCATTCGGGGCGAGGTCTTGCGACGGAATGCCGGTGTAGGCCGGGAAGTCGAGGTGGACGCGCAACGCCCGCACCAGGGGGCGTTCGGTGACGGTGGCCGTGTACCAGGCCGTGCGGACAGGCTCGGCGACGGCCCGGTAGCGGAGCGGCTTGCGGACGTTGACGACGTTGTGACGGAAGGCGCCGGTCGAGTCGGCCGTCAGCGTGACCGTGTCGACGAGGTCTTCGTCGAGGTGGTTCAGTTCGAGCGTCAGCGTGCGGGGAAGGGTCTCGCCCATTGGGCGGATCGTGACGTCGAGGGAGGCGCCTTTGACGAGGTCGGTGTCGCCCGGCTCGATGGTCAGCTGGAAGGGCGCGGGCCGCTGGAAGTGTTCGCCCGGGGAGAGCAGGCGTTGGGTGGCGTCCAGAAAGGGGCCGGGGGCGACGAGCAGCGCCACGAACAAGCCGACGAGCGGCAGTGTAGCCAGGCGCGACGCCCGGCGGGCCCGCTCGAAGCGCTCGACCTGCTCGAACGGCACGTCCTGAAGGGGCTCACCCAGCATGCGGACGGCGCCGTCCAGCATCGGCGAGGGGGCGTCGCTGCGGCGGCCGTCGACGAGGTCGAGCAGGTTGACGAGGCGGTCCTCCACCTCGGGATATCGGGCGCCGATCCGGCGAGCCACGGTCTCTTCGCTGGGCGGAGACAGCACGCCGAGCAGCTGGAGGAGCGGACGGACGAGAAAGAGGCCCGTCAGCCCGACGGCGACCACGAGCAGCGTCCAGAACAGGGCCGAGCGGGGCGTGACCTCCAGCCAGAAGCCCGCCTCCACGGCGGCGGCGACGAGCCACAGCGCGATCAGGATGCCGACGGTCAGCACCGCGCCGTACGCGAGGTCGGCCAGCGTGATGCGGCGGACGGTAGCGTGCAGGCGCTGGCGCAGCCGCTCGACGAGGTGCTGGGTCTGCTCACTCATAGGGCGAAAGGTCGGTCCGAAGCACAGGCCAGTCGGGAGAGGAGTGTACCCGACCTCTGGATGGGTGTTTCAGTGAGAACCGGTAGGGGAGCCGAAAAAGGAGGGGCCTACTGCAACTGGCCGAACGGAAGGATGATGGCCACGGCGGCTTCGGTCATCACGAAGAAATACAGCACGATCACCTGGGCTGCAGAGAGATGCCGCGCGGGCTCGCCGTACCGGCGGTATTCGCGCGCCTTCACGAAGCCGGATCGCTCGCTCTGATAGATGGCCCACAGGTTGAAGGTGATGGACACGACGAGCAGCGGCCAGTAGGCGAAATCCACCAAGAAGAGCAGGCCCAGGCACCCGAGCGAGAGGGCGACGGCCACCGTGAACACGATCACCGTCATGTGTCTCAGGAAAAAGCCAATCATAGGCGCGATACTACCGGCGACGACGAGGAGGCGATGCAGCGAAGGATCGAGACCCGAATGAATGGGAGCACCATGGGTTCCAGTCCGCGAAGGCATACTGGGATCGGCCAAACCCATGGGGCGTATGAGGCACGACGTCCATCCCGGCGTCTTCCGCTCACTCACTTTTCGCTACCGATCCGCCATGTTGCTCGTTCGCGTCGGTTCCCATACTATCAACGTCGATCACGTCGCTGCCTTCATCGAGAAGGGAGACGCGACCGACGTCGTCTTCGCCGTCCCGCAGCCCAAGGGTGCCAGCGACGGACTGTTCACGCTCACCCTGGACGGTGAGGCCTCGCGGCAACTACGCCACTGGATCAGTCGCAACGCCGAGAGCGGAAAAGGGCATCCGGCGGGCTTTTCGATGCTGTCGGACGACGAATGAGACCTCCGGGTGAAAAAGTCCCAAAAATGAAATCGAGCACTGCATCGCGCCCCGCTGCTTGAGATATTAGAGGTCTCATTGTCGCGCTGCTGTCCATGGCGTCACCAACCAACGATCACCGAGCCCGCGTCCCCATGCCCTTCTTCACACGTCGTCTCGCTCTCGTCCTCGTCGTCGGTCTGGGGATGCTCGTCACCGGATGCCGAACGTACGGCGGATACGGGACGGAGGCGGAAACGCTGGAACAGATCCAGCAGACCGTCGACCGGTTCGCCGATGCCCTGGACCGGGCGCGGGGCAATCTGAGCTTGCTGCAGGACGCAGCGAACGACAACGCCGCGTATGCGGATGCCGCCGAGAAGTATGCCGAGGCGGTCGCGGCGCATGAGGCCGCTCTGGCCTATGCCCGCGACCTCAGCGAAGAAGCCGCCGCCGATCCGGGCGACTACCGCCTGCTGAGCCGCGCGTACGGCGCCATCGTGACCGATCTGCGACTGGCGGGCGACCGCTATACTCGTATTACCGACGTCTTGCAGCAGACGCTCCAGACGCCCGAGGCCCTGCCCGGCGGCATGACGCTGGCGCAGCGCTGGGTCCGCGCCGTGCCCCTCGTGAGCCGCTACCAGGTGCGCCCGCCGTACTACGAACGCGTCGACTATGCCCAGCAGCCTCCGCCCGCGCTGCGCGACCTCATCGGGGCCGGGACGGACACGCCGGTGCTCACCCTGCCGGATCCGCCGCTCGACGAGCGCGTGGATACGGACCTGTCCGAAGGCCCGTCCGAGTGACGCCACGTTTCAGCTTGGCTGCCTGCACCAGCGCACGGCACGTGGACGCAAGACGTCGCTGCTTCCGGCGACCCCCAACCTCGCCTGTCTTACGGTCGCTTCTGGTGCGCGGTAGTGTTGTGTCAATGCTCAAGGTTAGGGTGCCGAAGCAGTCTCAACACCCCAACGGTGGTCATCCCGCACGCGATTATTCCGCTGCGCTCCATCAGTCGCCCGCTGCGCGGCTCTCGTGTCGGGGTCTCCCGATCCTGGCAGTCAGGCCGGCGGAGATCCTTCGACAGGCTCAGGATGAATGACGTGCAGATCATGGGTGCTGAGATCGGGCACCGCGGCCCAAAGAATCAAGGCTGACGGTGCAGTTGTCTTTCACGCGGAACATTGATATCGTAAGTTCGGCTTCGGCCGACGTCCGCTGACCGTTCCGTGTCGTAGCCTTTTCATGACGGAACCCTCGCTGGAGATGGTGTTCCGCGGCCTCCGCTCCCGCCGACCGACAAGATACACCGCATCTGTATGTACGCTTCGTTCCCTCGGTACGTGATCGCTGTGCTCGCCGTCGCATCCCTCTTTGCAGGGGTCGGGGGGGCATTGTACGCCCAGTCGAGTGTCATCGAGGGCACTGCGCGTGACGCGGAGACGGGGGAGCCGATCTCGTATCTCAACGTCGTGGCGCGTGGCGAGTCGGACTGGTTCGGGGCCAGTGCGAACGACGCAGGGCAATTTCGGATCGCGGGGCTGCCGGCGGGCGCGTATCTCGTTCAGGCCACCGCCATCGGATACGAGTCGGCGGAGCAGCGCGTCCAGGTGGAGGCCGGGGTGACCCGGTCGGTGACGTTCGAGCTCACGCCGCAGGCGTACGACCTGAATGAAGTCGTGGTGCTCGCGGAGGAGGGGCAAAGCGCCTCTGCGACGACCATCCACCGCGTCCCGGCAGCGGCGATCGAGCGGCAGGACGCCGCCGACGTCTCCGAGCTGGCGAAGCTCATCCCCGCCACCCACGTCGCGACGAACTCGCGCGGGCAGACCATCCTGTACTTCCGCAACGCGGGCGACCGGCAGGTCGGGCAGTTTTTCGACGGGGCCCTCGTGAACGTGCCCTGGGATAACCGGGTGGACATCAGCCTCTTTCCGGCGGGCGTCATCGAAAGCGTCACGGCGGCCAAGGGCGTGGTACCGGTGCAGTACGGGACGAACGTGATCGGTGGGGCGATCAACTTTCAGTCGCGCACCCTGAGTTCTAGCGAGATAGAGGGGGACGCCGGGCGCATCACGGAGGTCTCCGGGCAGCTCGGCACGGCGGCGCACCGCCAGGCCTCGGTGGTGCACCTCGGACGGGCGGGGCGCTGGGATTACACCGCTGCCGTCCAGTACACCGAGCGGGGGGATCAGCCGCTTCCCGCCGATAC
>JAAAOL010000255.1 GCA_009908885.1 Bacteroidota bacterium
GCCACGTGATCGACATGGACGGCGACGGCAACGACGACCTCGTCTGGAACCATCTTGGGGACACCAACGAACTGGCCATCGCCTTCTCGAACGGCGACGGGACGTTCGCCGCGCCCACGACGTGGAGGCACCCGGACACCGCGACGGGCGGATGGGGGAAGTACACGCTGGTAACCGGGTTGGTGAACCGCGACGACCGGGTAGACCTGATCTGGAATTATGCCGGCACCCGAAACTACTCGTTCGTGGCGATGTCGGAGGGCGACGGGACGTTTCGGCTCTTCAGACAGGTGCATAACGCGACCGGCTGGGGCGAGGCCTACTCCGTGCACCTCGCCGACGTAAACGGAACCGGTGTGGCGGACCTCATCTGGAACGAGCGCCTGGTCCGCAACCGGACCTACGTCGCCATCGGGGCCGGCGACGGCTCCTTCTCGATGGTCCCGGAGTATCAGGACCATCCCGTTCAGGCCCCACTACCAGGGACAGACCCCTTTAACTCCTGGCTCTGGTCCGACTACGACCTTCACGTGGGCGACGTCAACAACGACGGCCGGGCCGACCTGGTATGGAACGCGACCACTGCCGCCAGCAATCGCACCTACGTCGGGCTCTATACCGATCCGACCCCCGGGAACCACTTCCGATTGCTGCCGGTGCAGGACCGGGGCTTCGAAGGATGGGACCCGTACACCACGCTGGCCGGCGATGTGGATGGCCAAAACGGCATGGACCTCGTCTTCGCTCGGCTGGATATGACCGCCCTTCGCGACAGCGATCCCGCGAATGTGGCGATCCACCGCAACCTCTCGCAGGGCAATGGGCGGTTTGCGTTTCCGGACCCAGACTCCTACCCCCAGCCTGCGAAAACAGACAAACTCCTGGCCCAGTTGGCCGACGTGAACGCCGACGGCCGTGACGATTTCGTGCTCTACAACCAGACGCGCGACGAGACGCACGTGGGCCTCGGCACGTCAGAGGGCACCTTCGACTTCTCCCGTGCCCCGCAGACGCGTCCGCAACAGGACGACTGGTCGCAGTTCCAGCTCCTGGTCGGCGACGTCAACGGCGACCGGCGCGACGACGTGCTCTGGATGGATGCGTCCGCTCGCAACCGGGTATACGTGGGCCTCGCCCGCGCGAGCGACGCGCTGTAGCGACGCGCCGCATCAACGGGTGGCAGCACGGCGCCCCGTGTTCGTCTGGCCTCACCGGTCGGGTGGGCACGGGGCGCTGATGCGTTGGGGGGCGAGCGTTGCACCAGCGGGCCTCTCACCAATCGGTATCGCGGTCACCAGTTTGGTATTTGTGTTAAGAAAAAGTGAGCCGTTATCGGTCCGGTGTTGATTCGGGGCGTGAGTAGATGAGAGCCGCCCGAACGGGGTGGCCATTCCGCACACTACACCGTCGGGGCCATGAACCACCATCGATATCTCGTACCTGTTTCGCTTCTGATCATGCTTTTCGTCGCCGCCTGCGACAGCGGGCCCGGCGTAGCGCCCGGGACCAATCCCGACGGCGAATCCATCGGCGACTACCTCGCCAACCTGACGTACGACGCCAATGCGCTGCTGAACGTCCAACCGAGCGACGCCGCCCGCGAGCCCGTCGACACGACGACCACCCCGAGCAAGAGGGTAATACCGAACGTACTCGCGTCCGTACAAAATTTGACCTGCGTACCAACTTCAGCGACATCGCCATCCTGCGCCCGACGCAAGACGTTGTCTGGCCCGGTGCGCTCGTCGAGGCCAACCAGTCGCTGCTCGACGGCCTGCCCGAGCCGGCCCGTTTCGACCGTGCGCCCGTCAAGATCCGCGTCGACCTCCCGGGCATCGGCGAGGGCGGCACGAAGACGATCGACCGCCCCGACCAGGCCAACGTGCAAACGGCCATCGACGAGGCCCTGGAGTGGTGGAACGCCAACGCCTACGAAGAGGGGTACGTGAACGCCTCCAGCTCGTCGAACCGCATCACGACGTCGTACTCGTCGACGCAGGCCTCGCTGGACGTGGGCCTCAACGTGGCCTGGGCCACCGGCGACGTGCAGTCGCAGTTCAACTACGAGACCTCGTCAACCAGGCGCGTGGTGATGGCGACCTACAAGCAGGCCTTCTACACGGTGAGCTTCGTGAGGAGAGCGGGGCGTAGCCCGAGGACATCTTCGGCCCGGCCGTGACGCTGCAAGAGGTGCAGTCCGCCTTCAGCAGCGACGCGCCGCCCGCGTACGTGGCGTCGGTGACCTACGGGCGGATCATCATGTTTCGGATGGAGACGTCTTCGTCGTACACCTCCGCTGAGGTCGAAGCAGCGTTTAAGTACGCGGCCGGGACGCAGGTCGACGGTGATCTAGAAGCGTGTTATCAACAGATCCTGTCGAGCTCGACGGTGGAGGTGATCACGCTGGGTGGGAACGCGGCGGTGGCTTCCGAGGCCGTGACGGCCCGCTCGGCGGGCGACCTGGAGCCGATCATCACGGGCGAGAACGCCGTCTACTCCCGCGACAACCCGGGCGTGCCGATCTCGTACGCCGTCAAGTATCTAAAAGACGATCAACTCGCGAAGCTCGGCTACACGACCGAGTACACCGCCACCGAGTGTTCGTCGGTGCAAACGGCCAACACGATTACGGTCAACCTGAAGGAGTTCTTTGTCCGCAGCGACTGTGACGGCGGACTCAATGGGGACGGTGAGTTCCAGTTTCGGGCCATCGTAAACGGAGGCGGCACCCGGGAGGGAGACTTCATTCGAGGACGTCCTGAGGTCGAGCTGGGCGACGGCGACCGCGTCGTGCTGAACGAGGAAGCTGTCTTCGATATGGAGCGGGAAGACGGAAACCAGTTCGCGATCACCTTCTACAGCACGGAGTGGGATAGAGATGGCCTTCAGCGGAGGATCAAAGACTCCCGGATGGCCACCCTCAGCACGTCCAAGCGACACACGTTCGGGAGCACGGGGTGGAGCAACGTGCCCCCCGGCGACATCCGGCTCGTCAACGGCAGTTTGGACTGCCAGGCTGAACTCGTCTACTCCGTTGATGTGATGTAAGTCGGCTTGCCGCTTTCCACCAAAAACGAAGAGAAGGCCATGGGCTCGTCGCTCGTGGCCTTTTCGTTTGATACAGGCGTGTACGGACGGCAGCGGAAGATTCGGTGGGTAATTATTAATATTTCGTGAAGGATTGTCGGTTCTGCGTGGTATTGATGCGTGAGTACATGAGGGCATCCCGAAGTCATTTGCCTCGTGTTTGCTCATCAGATGCACGACACCGCCATGATACGCTCCCGGTACCTGTTCCCGATTGCACTGATTGCTCTGACGCTTGTCGCCTGCGACAGCAGCCCCGCCACCGCGCCGCCTGAGAACGTGGGCGAGGACGTGGCCGCATACCTTCAGGCGCTGCCCGGCTGGGCCGAGTTTTCGCCACTGGAATCAGAGCAAGAACCGACGCCCGCGGGCGATCCGGTCGAAGAGGAGCCCGTCACGCTCGACGTCGAAAAGGTGGACGACGACGGCAGCGTCTACACCGAGGAAGACGTCGTCTACGCGTGTCAGACGCAGCCCTATACGCTCAGTCAAAACCCCGAGCAGATTGCCATGTACAGCCCAGACCGCGAGATTCTGTGGGCGGGGGCGCTCATTCAGGGGAAGAGTCACCGCGACGGCCTCGGTAGTCTGCTGGGTTTGCCTATTGCCGAGCGCGCGCCCATCAACGTCTCCATTCCCAGCCTGGCGAACGACGATAACTTCCGCCGCGTCGATCGACCGTCGCAGGCCGAGGTCGATCAGGCGATCGGCTCGATGATTGGCAGCGCGACGCAGAGCGACCTCTCGACGCCGAGCACCATCGCGTTCGAGACCCAAGCGTATCACAGCGAGCAGCAGGCGGCGCTCCAGATGGACATCTCGGGACGGTACCTCGGCTTCGAGGCGTCGGCGAGTGGATCCGCTGACCGCGACGCGTCCGAGACGACCGTGACGGCACAGTTCTACGAGAAGATGTACGAAGTCGTCGTCGAGCCGCCGCAGTCGCCCGGCGATTTCTTTTCGACCGACTTCACACAGGCCAAGCTGCAGCAGCAGGTCGACCAAGGCCGCATCGGGCCGAACAACCTGCCGGTGTACGTCTCGAACATCGTCTACGGCCGCATGATGATGTTCTCGATGACGTCGACAGCGAGTGAGGAAGACATCCGTGCGACGATGCAGGCCGGCTACGAGTCGATCGGCGGGGGCGTGGAAGCAAAATTGGACGCCAAGCAGAGAAGGATCCTGCGGGAGTCGAAAATCAGGGTGACGTCGATCGGCGGGGATGCGGAGGCCACGCTGGCCGTGATCCGGTCGGGTGACTGGTCGCGGTACTTCACCGAGAACGCGGAGCTGTCCAGCGCGGCGCCGCTGAGCTACACGTTCCGCAACCTGGGTGACGGCAGCATCGCGAGCGTGACAGAGGCGACAGAGTACAACGTCCGGACGTGCACCGCGCGCCAGGCCACGCCCGGCACGTTTGATCTCCTCGAGGCGCAGGACCTGTCGCTTCCACTCCTCACGCCCGTGACCACGCACGTGGCCGACGTAGATGGCGACGGCAACGACGATCTCATCTGGAATCATCTCAGTTCGACGAATGACGTGGCCATCGCGTTTGCGAACGGCGACGGCACGTTTGCCGCGCCGACGACCGTGCGGCACCCGGAGACGGCACCGGAGGGGAACTGGGACAGGTACACGCTCATCACCGGCGACCCGAACGGCGACGGGCAGGCGGATCTCATCTGGAATCGCACCGGCGACCAAAACCGCACTTACGTCGCCCTCTCGACCGGCGGCGCGTTCGATTTCTTGCCTGGTCAGCTCCACCCTGTCAGCACGCCACGCAATGAGAGCTGGGAAAACGGCTACCGGTTGCTTGTCGGCGACATGGATGGAGACGGCGATGACGATCTCGTCTGGAACGCCCTCGAAAGGTTGAATTTCACCTATTTTGGCTTCTCAAACGGGGACGGGACCTTCGTCATGCCAACCACCGCACAGGGTCACATCGCCGGTGGCCTCGGTTATTGGACGTCGTATGAGGCGTTTCTAGGAGATGTCAACGACGATGGGATGTCCGACATCGTGTGGAACGCGACGACGGCCAGCGATAACCGCACGTGGGTTGGACTCTTCAATCCCGAGTACGATACGTCGCTGACTCCCGAGACGACGGTGGACAACTACCTTGAGATCAAAGAACCGTCCCAGGATCGCGGCTTCCCCGGATGGGAAGATTATACAACGCTGGCGGGCAACGTGGACGGCACGGATGGGATGGACCTGGTATTCATTGCGCTCGGATGGAGCGACGTTCAAGTCTATCGGAATCTATCGCGGGACGATGGCCAATTTGCTATGCCGCCGCAGCAGCACGTAGACCTGGACGGGGCAACGAATACCCTCTTCGCACGCCTGGCCGACGTGACGGCCAACGGGCGCGACGACCTCATCATCTACAACCAGACGCTGGACAAGACACATGTGGGGCTCAGCACACCCGAAGGCGCGTTCGACTTCTCCCGTGCCCCGCAGACGCGCCCGCAACAGGACGACTGGTCGCAGTTCCAGCTCCTGGTGGGCGACGTGAATGGCGACCGGCGCGACGACGCGATCTGGGTGGACGCGTCCGCTCGCAACCGGGTATACGTGGGCCTCGCCCGCGCGAGCGACGCGCTGTAGCGACGCGCCGCATCAACGGATGGCAGCACGGCGCCCCGTGTTCGTTCGGCTCCAGCGGCCGGGTGGGCACGGGGCGCTGGCGCATGGGTATAGACCGATGCCTCCACGTCCATTCACCAAGCCGCCGAACGCCAACGTGCTCGACCTCTTCATTCGCCTCGATTTCGTGCTGGCTGTACTCCTCCTCGTCGCCTCGCCGCTGGGGCTGCTCGTGGTTGCCGTGCGCCGGCCCATGCTGCGGCAGCACCTGCTGGCGTACTGGCGGGCGTCGTCGCTGCTCATGATTACCGTCTATCTGATGATGGACGGGCGCCCGGTGGCGTTCGTCGCCGGCAATGCCGCCCTCGTCCTGATTCCGCTCGCGCTCTGGGGGGGCGATGCGCTGTTCCCCGCGCGGCAGTACCAGCTTGATGGCGATCCGGTCGCCGAGTGGTTCCGGCGCTGGCGCGTGGCCGCGGTCCTCTTCTGCGGCGCGAGCCTGCTGCTCACGCTGCCCACGCTCCGCTGCGTATCGGCCGAGGCTGGA
>JAAAOL010000302.1 GCA_009908885.1 Bacteroidota bacterium
GGTGAGCGTCTCGCCGTTTTCGACGAAGACGCGCCCGACGAGCACGTACTCGTTGTCGTTGGTCCAGACCACGTCCCCGTCAATGTCCGCGTCCGTCACCTCGACCGTGTTGGCGCCCTGCTCGGGAAGCACGCCCAGCTCATCGAGCGCCGTCCAGCCGTAGGCCCACAGGTTGCCCGGACCAAAGGCGCCGATATAGTCCGTGGGCGCGAAGAAGCCGTTGGCGGGCACGGAGGCTACGTCGCTGGTCAGCGCAGGACTACCCGGCGCCGGTCGCGGGTCCAACCCCCCGTCCGTCGTCCGGCTGATCCCCACCAACTGCGGATCCGTAATCTGGTTCGACTGCGCACCGTCCGCCATGTACGACGCAAACGCATCCGAACTCGACTCCACCAGGTTGTCCCCGTCAGAGGCCACAAACAAGTCCTCCGCCGATGACCCCACGCCAAAGTCGAAAAAGATGTTGTGCGTAAACTCCAACTGACCCGCCTCAAACCGCGCAAACGTGTCCTCGCCCGAACCCAAGTCCTCCACCTGAATCGCCACGCCGTCCTTGGCCGTGAAGATCGAGTTGAAGTACTTGCCTCCAGCATTGTCGCGCATGTTGATCAGCGGATCGTCCAGCCCCGCACCCACGCCCGGACCGATGAACGTCGCGTTGTAGATCACCGGCTGCGAGAAGGGCTGGCCGCTCTCCGGTTCGGTGCCGCCGTCGTGCTCACCGCCCGAGCCCGCGTCGTCCGACGACTGGATCGAGAACCAGAACTGGTGGTTGCCCCGGAAGCCCTCGTCGTAGTCGAACGTGTCGTCGCCGCAGAAGGCCCCCACGAGGTAGCGCGTGTTCACCGTGCCCCCGAACCACTCGAAGCAGTCGTCCGAGTTGGAGAGCACCTCCACGTACTCGATCGTCGTGCCCGTGCCGACCGCGCCCATCGTGAAGCCGTTGATCTCCTCGTTGGGTGACAGCTCGGCCCCGCCGTGGCGGATCGAGACGTAGCGCACCACGCCCGAGTTGTCCGCGTCATCGGGCGAGTCGCCCCCGCCGTACTGGCCGCGGTCTTCGGTCACCGGGATGCCTTCGATCTCACCGGTGCCGTCGGCGGTGTTGATCGAGGCGCGCCCGAGCAGGATCACCCCGCCCCAGAGCCCGCGGTCGGTCGGCCCGAGGTCGGTCGGGTCGTCCACGTCGTCGGCCTCGGCGGTGAAGATGATCGGGTCGGTCGGCGTGCCGTTGGCGAAGAGCTGTCCGCCCTGCGCCACCACGAGCGCAGCGGCGTTCTCGGGATCGGCGCTGAAGCGGCCCTTGACGACCGTGCCCGGCTCGATGGTGAGCGTCTCGCCGTTTTCGACGAAGACGCGCCCGACGAGCACGTACTCGTTGTCGTTGGTCCAGACCACGTCCCCGTCAATGTCCGCGTCCGTCACTTCGACCACGTTCTGCCCGAAGGCCAGCGCTGGGCCGAGCAGCAAGAGGGCGATGAAGATGGTAAGCTGTTTTCGCATAAAGCGTCTCCTCGGTGGGTTTACAGTTTGATGATGATGCGATTACGGTTTGTTAACGGCGCCCCAAAATGAGAAAAGGGGCCGAAGCCCCTTGTCCCATCGATATGCCGCGATTGGTCTCATCAGTTGATGGCGTAAGTCACGCTGAGCGACAGCGAGCGGCCCCGCTGATAGTCCTGCACGATGAAGTCCTGATCCTTGAATCCCTGCGTCTCCTGAATGCTGGGGTCGAGCAGGTTCTTCGCGCTCAACTTCACGTTGAAGTTGGACAGCATCCGCTGCGAGACGATCAGGTCCAGCGTGCCCGCGGGCTCCTCGTAGATGTCCGGCGTGCCGCCGATGGCGACCTGCGAGAGCCGCCGTCCGAAGATGTTGTAGTACAGGCTGGCGATGGTGCCCGTCTCGGGGTTGCTGTAGCCGACGTCCACGTTCAGGACGTAGGGCGACTGGCCCTGCAGCGGGCGCTTATCGTCCGCGTCCGGGTCGAGGGCGCGGATGTCGGCCAGCTCGGCCTCGGGAATGTCGACCACGGACTGCACGAGGCTCAGGTTGGCCCCCACCTCTACGTTCTTGAGGGCGGTGGCGAGGCCATCGAGGCGTTTGCGGGCTTCGAACTCGGCCCCGAAGACCGTCGCCTGATCCACGTTCTGGAACTGGACCTGGTTGTTCGTCGAGACGATGGCCAGCTCGATGGGATTTTTCAGCCGTTTGTAGTAGCCGCTGATGGCCAGGATCTCACCGGGGCGCGTAAACCACTCCCAGCGCAGGTCCAGGTTGTCGATCAGCGTGCGCTCCAGGTCGGGGTTGCCGATGAAGATGCGCCCGCCGATGAAGTCGAACGACGAGTACGGTGCCAGTTCGCGGAAGACGGGCCGGGCCAGCGTCCGTCCGTAAGCCGCGCGCAGGTTCATGTTGTCCTGCAGGGCGTAGACGAGGTTGAGCGACGGTAGGATGTCGCCCTCGCTGATCTCGCCGGCGGGCAGCTCCTCGTTCTCGCTCGCCACCTCGATCTCGGTCGTCTCGTACCGCGCCCCGGCGATGACCCGCAGGTTGCGGACCGGGCTGACGTCCACCATGCCATAAGCGGCGGCCACTTGCTGATCGCCCGTGTAGTTGTTGCCCGGCGTCGTGGCGTCGATGATGTAGTTGCCGATAGTGAAGCGCTGCTGATCGCCGACGGTCGTCGTGTCGATGACGCCGGTCATCTCCGAAAAGAAGCGGTCCGGGTCGCCGTCGTAGCGGGCCTGCGCCGGGTTCAGCTCGTAGACGAACAGGTTCTCGTTGAAGTCGCGCTCGCGCAGGTTGTAGGCGCCGCCCACCTTGACGCTGTTGCCGCGCCCCAGCGGCACCGTCAGGTCCAGCTTGGAGGACCAGCCGTCCTCTTCCAGGTCGCGGAAGTAGCGCGACGGAGCCGTGTAGTTCGACGTGCGGATGGCGTAGACGCTATCCACCGTGCCGTTCTGAATGACGTTGATCTGGTTGGCGAAGAACCGCAGGTCCGGCTCCTCCTGCGTCGTGTTCGTGAGCGACGTGGTCCACTCGGCCCGCAGGTCGCCCAGGCCGCCGAAGTAATGCTCCCCGTTGAACTGGAGCGACTGGAGGAGGCGCTCGGTGTAGCCGAGGACGCGCGTCTCGAAGATGCTGCTGCTCGGCAGGTCGCGCTGGAGCTGGCCGGACTGGTACTGCGCCACGGACTCCGCGCTGCGGTTGTACATGAAGATGGTACCCAGGATGTGGTTGGGCGTCACCTTGTACGACAGGTTGGCGAGGCCGCCCAGCAGCTCTTCCTGCGTGCCACGCGCATCGCTCAGCGTCGCCTGCGGGTCCAGTTCGTCCTTGTCCTCGACGCTGCCCGTCAGCTTGAACTCGCCGTAGCGGCCGTCGTCGTAAAAGTTGTAGCTCTGATCGTAGCTCACGCCGACGTGGAATCCGAAGGGCCGCCCGAAGACCGGCGTCTGGTTGCCCGTCGAGATCGAAAAGCTGCGGTCGAGCGGGGCCGTGTTGGTGGTGGGCGCCATCGTCGGGTCGAAGGCGGTGGCGAGCGCATTCAGGTCGGACGCCAGCTCCGGATCGCGCCGGGCCAGCACGTCGATGATGGGCTCGGCATCCTCCGGGCGGTTCTGCCACACGTCCGGGATGGCGCGGTCGTCCGCGTCGAAGTCGAGCAGGCTGAGGTTGCCGCCGTCGTAGGAGAGAAAGTTGTCGGCCCCGGTCGCCTCGGTATTATAGCCGACGGACGAGGAGACGCTGAACGTGAACTGCTCCGGGAAGGCCTTGGTCGAGATGTCCACGCTGCCGCCCGCGAAGCTGCCCGGCTTGTCGGGCGTGAAGGACTTGGTGGTGATGATGTTATCGAGCGCGCCGGAGGGGAAGAGATCCAGCGATACCGAGTTGCGGTCGGGGTCGGCGCTCGGGAGCGAGGCGCCGTTGAGCTGGGTGGTCATGTAGCGGTCCCCGAGGCCGCGGACGTAGACGTACTTGCCGTCCACGACGGAGGCCCCCGTCACCTTCTCCATCGCGTCCGCCGCGTCGCCCGCGCCGGAGCGCCCGATGGCTTCCGCGCTGATGGCATCGCTGACGGAGGACGCCTTCTGCCGCTGCTTGAGGAGCGCCGCCTCGGTGTTTTCCAGCGCGCTGGCCTCCACCACGACCTCTTCCATCCCGACGGCCTCCGGGGTGAGCGCCAGGTCCAGCCGCTTCGTCTCCCCGGCGACGACCTCCACGTTTTCGACGGTCGTCGGGTTGTATCCGATGTAGCTAAAGACGAAGTCGTACGTCCCCGGCTCGATGGCCTTGACCGTATAGTTGCCGTCGATGTCGGTGGCGGTGCCGATGGCCGTGCCGTCGATCTGGACGTTGGCGCCGATGAGCGGCTCGCCGGTTTCGGAGTCGACGAGCGTGCCGGTGACGGTGCCCGTCTGGGCCAGTGCGGGCACGCTCCAGAGCAGCAGGAGGCCGAAGCACAGCCCCCGTCTCAACGTGCGGGCGACCGTAGCAAAAGGTTGCATATGGGAAGTCTCGATGAGAGGGTCAATGGCGGGGTTAGAAATGCATGTCGACCATTGCACTGCCCAAGGTACCGGCGGGTTGTTATCTCGTCATTATCGGTGTATTATCATCGCATTAACTTTGCCGGAGAAGCCAAGTCTTCACGTCCTGTGTGCCGAATCCGGCGCGATGTTTGATGCGCGCCCCGCCCGCTGCCGACGCCGGTTCCGGCGCCCGGGCGTGGCCCTGCTCGATTCGCCTCCGCCGATGAACCTGGCGCTCTGACCGTCGTTGGTGTGTGTCGTTGCCCCCGCGCCCATCGCGTCGCTGCCTGCCTGTGCCCTCTGAACGCTCCCGCACGTACCTGGTCCTGCTGGCCCTGTGGCTGATGGTGTTCTCCGCCAGCAGCCAGGTCATCATCGTCTCGCCCATCCTGCCCCGCATCGGCGAGGCGCTGGGCGTGGGCGAGGCGCTGCAGGGATTGCTCATCACGTCGTACGGCCTGATGCTGAGCGTCTTCGCCCTCATCACCGGCCCCATCTCCGACCGGGTCGGACGGCGGCGCGTCCTGCTCTACGGCACCAGCTTTACGGCCCTCGCCCTGCTGCTTCACGGCCTGGCGGATACCTACGCCTTGCTCCTGACGATGCGGGCGCTCGCGGGCGCGGGCGGCGGCATCCTGAGCGGGGCCGCCGTGGCCTACGTGGGCGACTACTTTCCGTACGAGCGGCGCGGCTGGGCCAACGGCTGGATTATGAGCGGCATCGCCTTCGGACAGATCCTGGGCATCCCGCTCGGCACCGTCCTGGCCGACTGGGTCGACTTCCGCGTGCCGTTTCTCATGTTCGGCGGCACGATGGCCGTCGCGTGGGGCCTCATCTGGCTCTACGTGCCGCAACCCGACGTCGACCTGGACCCGCAGCGCCTCAGCCTCAAGCGGTCCCTCCTCCGCTACGCCGACCTGCTCAAGACGCCCGACACGGCCATCGCCACGGTGGTGTATTTCCTGATGTTCTTCAGCATTGGCCTGTACGTGATCTACCTGCCGACGTGGCTGGAGCGGACGCTGCTCGTCTCGGGCGAGGAGGTGGCGTCGCTGTTTCTCGTCGGCGGGCTGGCGAACGTGGTGGCCGGGCCGCTGGCCGGGCGCCTGTCCGACTCGTGGGGCCGCAAGCCGCTCATCGTCGTCTCGTGCCTGGGACTCGGCCTCATCATGCTCGCCACCACCTACGTCGTCGACGGGATGTTGGTGGCGTACGGCTTCTTCGCGGCGGCCATGGTGATGGTGGCCATGCGCATCAGCCCGTTGCAGTCGCTGCTCTCGGCGCTCGTCCCGGCACGCCGGCGCGGCCTGCTGATGAGCCTGGCGGTCGCCATCGGGCAGGTGGGCATCAGCATCGGCGCGGCGGTGGCCGGGCTGGCGTTTACGAAGTATGGCTACCTGAGCAACACCGTCATCGGCGCCGTCGCCATCCTGCTGATGGCCTGGCTCGTCGTCGTGGGCCTGCCGGAGCCCGACGCCTCGCGGGAGACGGACGTGTCGCTGGCCCGTGCCCGGTCGTCGTAGGGCGTGCGGGGGATGGATGGAGGTGTGGACGGGGGAGGTATGGATGGGTGGATGGGTGGACGATGTTCACCGTCTAGTGCACCTTCTAGCGGTCTTCTGGTCAAAGACGGGTGGCGCTGGTGGTGACTGCCAAGGCGCCGGATCGAGGCGTAGCCGTAGCTAC
>JAAAOL010000065.1 GCA_009908885.1 Bacteroidota bacterium
AGTGCGCGACGGAGCTGGAGATTCTGGAGCGCGACCTGGAGCCGTTGCAGCGCGTGCAGAAGCCGTTCCCGCGCCTGTCGTACAGCGAAGCCGTCGACATCCTGCGGAGCGACGCGACGGCCGACATGCTGGACGCCCGGCTGGCGGCGTTACAGCAGGAGCAGCAGGACCTGAAGGAGGAGCGCACCGCGAACGAGAAAGAGCGCGGACAGGCCAAGAAGTGGCGCAAGCGCCAGATCGACGCGCGCGAGATCGAGATCAACAAGCGGCTCGGCGAGATCGAGGAGGCGCTACGCAACATCCCGCAGTGGCGCACCTCAGCCCGGCAGTTCGAATGGGGCAGCGACTTCGGCGGCTCGGACGAGACCGTGCTCACCTGGCACTTCGACCGGCCCATCATCGTGCACCGCTACCCGGCAGCGGTCAAGGCGTTCTACATGAAGCGCGACCCGGAGGACGACCGCGTAGCGCTCGGGATGGACGTGCTGGCCCCCGAAGGCTACGGCGAGATCGTCGGCGGCGGCGAGCGGGCCACAGACATGGCGTTCCTGAAGGAGCAAATCGCCGCGCACGGCCTGCCGGAGTCGGCCTTCGACTGGTACCTGGACCTGCGGCGCTACGGCTCGGTGCCGCACGCGGGCTTCGGCCTCGGCCTGGAGCGCACCATCACGTGGCTCTGCGGCATCGACCACCTGCGCGAGTCGATTCCGTTCCCCCGCATGCTGGGCCGCCTGACGCCGTAGGACGCGAGCAACGGCATACTCTGTGGGGGGCACGATGCCAATGAAGCGCACCGTATATGTCGAGACCACGATTCCGAGCTTCTACCACGAAGTGCGGGACGAGCCGGACATGGTAGCACGGCGTATGTGGACGCGCCAGTGGTGGAACGACGTCCGGGAAAGCTACCGCGTCGTCACGAGTGCAGCCGTTATCGACGAGCTAGAACAGGGTGACTATCCTACGAAGGAGAAGGCCCTTGCCCTCGTAGAGCCTCTTCCTATCCTGCCGGTCGAGCCAGAAATCCTCCCCATCGTGGAGACCTATATCCGTCACCACCTGATGCCCCGAGATCCATTCGGGGACGCCCTTCACCTCGCACTGGCCTCGTATCACAAGTGCGACTTCCTGCTTACCTGGAATTGCAGCAATCTGGCGAACGCGAACAAGTTTGACCACATCCGGCGTATCAATACCATGCTTGGGCTCTATGTCCCTTTGCTCGTAACGCCCCTGGAAATGCTGGGAGGCCCGTAAATGGATCACGATGTCGTCATTCAGCGCGTGCGCGAGGCGCGCCACCGCATCTCGGAGCAATTCGATCACGATCCGGAACGGCTCGTCGCGTACTACATGGATCGCCAACAACGCCATGCTGACCGGCTCGTGTCCGAAGCGGAGAACACCACAACCGCTTCGGACGGGGGAGATGTGGGAGAGGACGTTCTGGACGCAAAGTAGCTCCGGCCCCGCTGCATTGCCTGACGCCGTAGCACTCCGAACCTCTCAAAAGTCGATGCGCGTGACGCGTCCCTCGGGGCCGACCGCCCAGCCTGTGCGCCCGCGGAAGGCCACGCTCCAGTGTGTCAGCGTGTCGACGGTGCGCCACGACTGCCCGTCGTCGGTGGATAGGTCCATCCCGCCGGGGCCGACCGCCACGAGCGTCGCCGGGGTGACGTCCGGCACGTATGCGCTGCCGTAGATCGCGCCGGGCATCTCCGGGCGTCCGGCCAGCGTCCACGTCTGCCCGCCGTCGGTGGTGAGGGCGACGTTGTCGGAGTAGGCCTCGGGCGCGGCGATGTCACCGCCGAGGGCCACGCCGTGCCGCGCGTCGCGGAAGGTGAGGGAGGCGATGCCGGACGCACTGTCGCTCACGAGGGGCGTCTCAGCGACGGTCCACGTCTGTCCCCGATCCGTCGTCTTGAAGACCCGCGCCGTCGTGCTCGCCCCGGTGCCGAACCACGCCGTGCTGTCGCCGTGGGTGGTGAGGCACGTTCCGCTCGCGGCGAAGCTGCCCTCGCCGGGGAGTGCGGCGGGAAGTGCCTCAGCAGGGACGCGGGTCCACGTCGCACCGCCGTCCCGGGTGACGATGACGGGGAAGGCGCCGTCTACCGCGTCGCTGAAGGCGATGCCGTGTGTGGCATTCCAGAAGCCCATGCAGTCGTAGAACGCGTCCGGCACCTCGTTCTGAAACTGGAGCGTCCACGTCCCGCCGCCGTCGGTGGTCTTGTAGATGCGGGAGGCGGCGCCCGAGCCGATGCTGAGCACGTAGGCCGTCGTCGCGTCCACCGCGTGCACGTCGCGGAACTGGAGCGAGTCGGCGCCCGGCACCGTCAGGACCGTCCAGGTGGTCCCGCCGTCCGCCGTGCGCGCCACCGTGCCCTCGGTGCCGCTGAGCCACACGGTCTGCGTGTCCACCGGGCTGATGCCGACGAACAGCACGTCGGTGCCGGTCGCCTGCCGGGTTAGCGTCGGCGTGGGCGTAGCCGAAGCGTCGGGCGATGGGGCGTCGTCGGTGCACGCGCCGAGGAGGACGCAGGCGAGGAGGAGGGGAGCGAGGAGGAAACGCAACATGGAGGCAGTCGGGAGCGTGGGGATCGGAGGGCGACGGTCAGAAGATAGCGCGCAACGGAGCGACTGTCGAGCGCGGCGGGTCCTGGATTTTTCCACCGGAGCCCGTATGTTGGAGGGCGCTCCCTGCTTCGTGATGGTGCAACGGCTATCTCGTGAACGATACCCCCACAGTCTCCGAGGTGCGGATCGCCATGTGGTCCGGCCCGCGCACCATCTCGACGGCGCTGATGCGGTCGTGGGGCAGCCGGCCCGACACGGTGGTCTGCGACGAGCCGCTCTACGCGCACTACCTCCAGGCGACGGGTCGCGACCACCCGGGGCGCGACGAGATTCTGGCGCAGCACGAGGCCGACTGGCGCGCCGTCGTGCGCTGGCTCACGGGGCCGACTCCCGACGGCAAGGCGATCTTCTACCAGAAGCACATGGCGCACCACCTGCTATCCGGCATGATGGGCGACTGGCTGGCCGACCTGCAGCACGCCTTCCTCATCCGCGACCCGCGCGAGATGTTGCTGTCGCTGGTGAAGGTGCTGCCGGAGCCGCGCCTCGAAGACACGGGCCTGCCGCAGCAGTGGGCGCTCTTCCAGTACGTCCGCGAGGAGACGGGAGAGACGCCGCCCGTGCTCGTGGCGCGCGAGGTGCTGGAGCAGCCCGGGCCGATGCTGCGTGCGCTCTGCGACGCGCTCGGGGTGCCCTTCACCGAGGCGATGCTCTCCTGGGAGCCGGGGCCGCGCCCGACCGACGGCGCGTGGGCGAGGCACTGGTACGCCACCGTCGAGGCCTCGACCGGCTTCCAGCCGTACCGCCCGAAGCCGGATTCACTTCCTGATCATCTCCGTCCGCTCCACGACGAAGCGATGCCATACTTCGAGAAGTTGCACGCCCACCGGTTCGTCCCCGACGGGTGAGGTGAACTTGCTCTCCGAGCGAGACGTAGCATTCCGTGTCATCTTCTACACACCGAACGTACTGGGCGATCCTCCATGCCTGCGCTGGCAGACTGTCTCGAACGCGCCATTGACATCGCACGGCAGCACGGTGCCACGCGCCTCGTTCTCTTCGGTAGTGCCCTCGACGCACCCGCCCGGACGCGCGATCTCGATCTGGCCGTGGAAGGGGTTTCCGGATGGGATTTTTTTGGACTCGTCGCCGACCTGGAGGCGCACCTTCCCGTGCCGGTCGATGTGGTTCCGCTCGATCAGGTGCGGGAGAACTGGTTCACCGCGAGCATCCGCGAACGGGGACGCGTGATCTTCGAGCGTGATACGGCTGATGCGCTGGAGGCCGATGACGCATAGCGAGCTTCGGAGTGACGTCGCGGGAGAACTCGACCAGATGCAGACGGTCGTGCGCGAGTTGATCGCTCTCCAGCGAGACGTAGCAGGGCGTTCGCCCACGCTGCGGGAGAAGGTGGCAGCGGCGGGCTTTCTGTCCCAGTTCTACAACGGCGTCGAGAATATTCTCAAGCGGATCACGATCTATCACGGCCAGGCACTTCCGGAGGGGGAGCGGTGGCACGTAGCGCTGTTCGAGCGATTCTGCGACGCTGCCCCCTCTGCGCACGGTCTGCCGGTCTTGTTCGATGACGACCTCGCTGTTGAGATGGCCCGGTTTCGAGGATTTCGTCACGTCATGCGGTCGAGCTACGGGATGGAGTTGCAGTGGTCGCTCATGGCGGAGGGGATCGATCGCGTCCAGGCCGTGTTCGCGCGCTTCGAGCAGGCTGTGAATCGCGCCCTGAACGATGCTCCAGAATGAATGACTGTGGTCTAGCTGTCGCCCCTCGCACATCCCCCTTCGACCCTCCAACGATCCATGAAACAGCACTTCGACGAGCGCAACCGCGACCTCATCGTCAACGTCAACGGCGAGCTGGTGCACCGCGACCAGGCGCGCATCAGCCCGTTCGACAGCGTCGTGCAGGGCGGCGACGGCGTGTGGGAGGGACTCCGGCTCTACGATGGGCGCATCTTCAAGCTCATTCCGCACCTGGATCGGCTGCGGGGCTCGGCCAAGGCGCTGGCCTTCACGGAGATCCCGTCGCACGAGCACATCATCCGCGAGCTGCGCCGCACGCTGGAAGCCAACGACATGCGGGACGGCGTCCACATCCGCCTCACGCTCACGCGCGGCGAGAAGATCACCTCCGGCATGGACCCGCGCCTCAACCAGTTCGGCCCGACGCTCATCATCCTGCCCGAGTTCAAGGCGCCCGTCTACGACAAGGGCGGCCTGCGCTTCATCACGAGTTCGGTGCGCCGCTTCCCGCCCGACTGCCTCGATCCCAAGATCCACCACAACAACCTCATTCAGTCCATCCTCGCCAAGATCGAGGCGAACGCAGCGGGGGCCGATACGGCGCTGATGCTGGACCGCGACGGCTTCATCGCCGAGGCGCACGGGACGCACGTCTTCATCGTGGATGGCGGCACCGTCCTCACGAGCCGGACGGATGCCTGTCCCGAAGGCATCACCCGCGAGACGGTGCTGGAGCTGTGCGCCGCGCACGCCATTCCGCACGAGGTGCGCCGCGTCTCGCTGATGGAGGCCTACCGCGCCGACGAGATGTTCTGCACCGGCACGATGGGCGAGCTCGCCGCCGTCACGGAGCTGGACGGACGTGTCATCGGTGACGGCACCTTGGGTCCGATGACGCAGCGCCTCAGCGCCCTTTACGGCGAGCGGACGTCGAATGACGGCTATCCGATCTTCGAGGACGCCAGCGCTGGAGGTTCGGTGGAGCCAGAATCGTAACGGAGAAGCGTCTCGCGCATCTTACCAGTTGGCCCGTGCGCCCATGCCGTGGCACGATCTGGACGTTCATCCCCGCTCACTGCAGCCCACTCCCTCATGCAAACCATGATGCCACCGTTCGTCCTGCTCCTCGTCCTCTGCGCCGTGCTCGTTGCCGCCTGTGACCGCCCGCCCGGGGACGCCTCGTCGTCTGAGGACGAGAGCGCCGCCGAGCGTCCGGCGCGGCCCGTCGCCATCGAGCAGGGGAAGTTCTTCGAGCGTGACGGCACCCGGTACCTGTGGGGCGGCGAGGATCCCGAGCAGCACTTCGTGGTCGACAATCTGATCCTGGAGCCGGAGCAGTTCCACTACGGCATCGGGCGCGAGCACTTTCCGGCCCTCATCGAGCCGGCGTTCGTCGCTGCCGAGGCGGCCGACGCCTGGCTGCCGGACACCGCGCGCGTGCTGGGCCTCCAGGTCGGCGACGACGTGCGGGCCTACCCCATCGACCTGCTCATCCGGCATGAGGTGGTGAACGACGTGGTCGGCGGCGAGCCGGTCTTTGCCGCCTACTGCATCCTGGCCGACCTCGGCGCCGTCTACGACCGCCGCATCGACGGGCGCGTGCACACGTTCGCGCTCAGCGGCTACACCTACTACGACCCCGAGGTGTGGGACGGCATGGACGGGTTCGTCCTGTGGGATCGGGAGACGGAGAGCCTGTGGTGGCCGCTCATCGGCAAGGCGGTGTCCGGGCCGATGTTGCACACGCCGCTTCCCGTCTACGACGAGGACCGATGGACGCAGACGACCTGGGGCGCATGGAAAGCACAGCACCCCGAGGCGCAGGTGCTGGAGCCGGGACAGGACGTCGAGCCTCCGGCCTCGTGGCCGCAG